>NZ_JACSJT010000005.1:0-98762 GCF_018617255.1 Exiguobacterium sp. s43 | reverse complement strand
TCCCTGCTCGTCATAGGTGAACTGCCATGCTTTCGTACCGCCAGTCTCTTGGATTGCAGTCAGGTTACCCAAGGCATCCCACGTGTACGTCAAGCGTCCATCTTCGATACGATTCCCATCTTGGTCATAGGTAATGCCTTGACCATCGAACTTGGTTAATCGATTGGAACTGTCGAACTCGGCCAGTTTATCGTCTACGTTGGTTCGGTTCGCACGGGCATCATACTCATACGTAATCGTTTGCCCATCCAGTGTCCGCTCTTCAACCAGCTGGTCCATCGCATCGTACGAATAGAGTGCCGTCCGTCCATCCTTGTCCAACTGCGTCAAGTTCCCATACTCGTCATAGGTATAGCGCTCATAAGCGATTTGTTTGTCCCCGGCAGATGCAGTCCATGCTGACACGGCACCCGTCTCATCAAGCGCGACGAGTGATTCTCCCCCCTGTCCGGGCATCGTGATCTGGGTGACCTTCCCGTTCTCGTTGTGGCGGAACTTCCACCCCTTCTCCCCGATCTTTACCGCGTCATTTCGCATCGCGGCATCGTATTCGAACTCACGGGTAGTGTCTCCCAACCGAATTGAGGACAGGATTTCTGTACGTGTGGTCCCTTCACCTTTGTACACCCAATTCTGGGTGACACCATGGTAATCCGTGATCCCTTTCAAACGACCTGTACCGATTTTCCCTGCACTCTCATCGTCGGGGTCTGTTTTACCCGGATCATATTCGTAGTGTTTTTGTTTCGAATCATTGATCCCCATTGAGATAGTCGTCAGTTCCCCAGTGGATTGGTCATAGGCGTAGTTGAAGCGACTGACAGTCGCTGTCCCCTCAACCCCGGTCTTCTCCTTCACCTCTATGATGTTCCCTTCACCATCATAGACATTGATCATACCTTTTCCTGAAGGAAGCGTAATCCCTGTCAAATGGCTCGTGACGTCATCATACTCATATCGATATGTCTGCTCACCGGGCCGTGTGACCGAAGTGATACGCCCTTTCTCATACTCATATTCGGTCACTGTCGCATCAAATGTTTTCCTCGTCACTTCGTCTTTATCGTTATATCCATAGGAGATTCTCGTGCCGTTCTCAGCAACAGTCGTTTGTAGACGTCCACGTACATCGTATGTGTTCTTTCGGAGATGACTTCCCTGTTTTACGGACAGGATGTTCCCGAAAGCATCGACCGAATAGTTGACCGGTGACTTTGTCAATCCCGTGTCCTGTAACACATAGTTTCCTTGCCTGTCATAGGACGATTCCGATACGACGCGTCCGACTGACGCCCGAACCGCGTCGATGAGTACATCTTCACCTGAATTATTTTGTATCGTGATGTCTAGCTTGTTCAGTTTCTGATTCGTCTCAGACGTCAATTGAACGGATTGCCGTTGCCAAGGTGCCTTCGCCGTTTCTTCGACATGAAGATTATTGAAAGAGGTCGTCTTTTGCACAGTACTTCCATTTTCATACGTGGCCGTCACGTGTAACACGGTGTCCTTCGTAGCCTTTTGGGCCAAAGCACTGACATAAAACGGTTTGGCTACCGATTGATTGACTATAATCGTTTGCTTTGCCGACCCATCGGCAAGAAGATTTAGTCCACTCCCGCTCATATATCCAGTCACGCTTGTGACAGCTTTGGAGAGTTGCCACTTGTTCACCCCATCAAACCCGCCTTGTTCGACATGGTTGAATGCCGAGGCAGAGACGGCATGCCCTTGTTTGGCCGTGTCCAATTGAACCTCATCGAATACAGTGATCCCATTTTCTGAAGTAATGTCAACTCTGACTTTCGTAGCTCCGTCTGGTGCCGTGAACTCGACGAAACGTCTTGTCCATTCGTCAAGGTTCCCCATCGGACGAATCACATATGAACCGACTGATACATTTGAGCTATTGAGTAGTGTCAACGTGACGCTCCCTTTAGCTGTTCCTGTCGTTTTCATATCGATACCCAGGTTGTAAGGGTTGCCTGCTTTGACGTCCATTTCACGTGAGAGCGTCGTACTGTCAAGCTGCAGAGCCTTTCCATTTCTCCCATTCATCATGATTGTACCCGGAGATACCGTTTCCGAAGACTCGAATCCCCCATTCTCGTATAGATTCACGCCAGGCGTTAAGCCTACACCCTCGCGAACAACATTCCCAAGAGCATCATATTCTGTGAATCCGATTCTTTCTTCCGATTCTTCGTGATTGACCACTTCTTCTCGGTCTTCGTTATAAGCAATCTCTTCTGCTATTCCGAACTCGTCTTCAATCCGGAGGAGGTCATCATTGTTCTCAGCATACTCATAAGTCCTAAGAGATGTCGCATCTTCTTCTTTTCGAACCGCTCCATCGAGTTCCCTGGTGTCGTCAACGTCTGCAGTGTCACGTGTAGCATAGTGGGTCGATTCAATCGACCCGTCAGGGTTCGTCACTTTCGTAACCCTGTGATCCGTCCACTCATATACCGTGCTCTTTCCATTCGATGACTCTTTCGTCAAATGTCCAAACCTATCGAAGACAAATTTGACTGGGGCATCTGCTGCTTCTTTACTCTCGTTTAACTTGTGAGTCTCATATGTGATATCATCTGTGTTTTCCTCGGATACATTCTTATAAGAAACCAATGTCTCGTCTGCTTCCCTGACCGTAGAAATGGTTTTCGCATCGAAGGTAGCCACGACTTCGTTCTTGTCTGCTGTTTCGTGACCTGGCAAAATGAGGCGCTTAATCATCGAGGCTGTCGCGTCACGCGCAGTCACTTCCCCGGTTTCCTCGATCACTGATACTGCCGTGTCATATTCATAGCCATAGCTTCTAGTCGGGCTCTCTCCCTTGAGACCGTCCACACTTACAAGTCGATCCCATGCGTCATAAGTGTAACGAGTAGTTTTCGACTCCACCTTATCATCCGAGGAGGCTGTCACGTTCATCTCGCTGACCCAACCTTTTTCGTTATATGTGAACTCGATTCGATTGGGCGAGTCCGCTCCGCCATCACTTGCTGCATAGACCGCTTTTAACCGGGTAGCCTCTCCGGTCACTTCATAGTCAAAGCGAACACGGTTCTTCTTGTTTGGCGCTTTCGTATCGTACTCCATGGCGATGAGACGACCTTCTCGGTCATAGATTTCACGTTGTCCGTCGCTCAACTGAATCACATATTCGTCATTGACCTCATCAATCAAAAAGTCGTAGTCCACTCCAGTCGGGGGGAGTAGCCTCACTTTTCCGTCGTCACTTTGTACACGAAGGAAGAGGTGTCCGCTCCCATCCGCGTCGACATAGCGGACCACTTTCGTATCGGCATCTTTCGGAATCTCGAGGCGACGCTCGAGGCCACTGTGCCATCCCAGACCGAACATCCCTAGTCGGGTGGAGGTCGAATTGAAGTAACGTGCCGCCGACACTTCTGGACCTCGACCAGGCAATACTTCGTCCACCTGTTCTAGGAATTGGTTCCCCTTCAAGACATTGAATGATCCGATGGACGTCTCAAGCATGGGATAAAATTCCTCAGTACCGAGGTCTGGTTCATTGATCGCCGTGATGGTTGGTGTCGTCGGTAATGTTCTGACTAGATTCCCTTCCGAAATAAAATTCGAAGCGAGGAGCACACCCTCACTATCCGCTTCACGATAGGCTGTGACACGAATCCAATATTTTTTCTCAGTGCCATATTTACCGCCAGACAAGATATAGTTCGAGCTCGGATCAATCGGGAGTTCACCGCCTCGTCCGACGACGCCGTCGTTGTTGAGCTTATAAGACTGTCCTTCGAGCGGCCATAACTTCTTGTCACGTGTATGCCACGACGTCACCTCTCCAGATAATGAGTCGACAAGGTCGTACTCTTTTCCATTAAATAGATAGACATTATATCCAGCCGCACCAGGTACCGGTTGCCAGTTGGCAAACAGGAAACCGGTATTGTTTTTTCGGTTATCTGCATATCCGACTGCCTCCGCGGTCACTCGAGGTGCAGGGACATTCATCGTCTTTACAGCTGACCCACCACTTTGGCCTTTGGAGGATTTGGCATATACCCGGAAATAATAGTGAAGCACCGTCGGATACGTATCGTGATCGGGGTTGTTCTTGCTATATAACGGTCGTGGGTCACCAGGAAAGTCCTGGCCGTCACCTTTTCGGAACGCCGTTCTCGTATTGACAGGCAACGCCTCGATTTGTTTTGTTGTCGGGAACAGCCGCTTGCCGCTCGGATTCCAGCTGGTACCTGTGACGTTATCAATCAATTCATAGGAGAAACCGTTGAACGCATAGATATCATAACTTGTCGCATGCTCAGATGCCTCCCAGTTCAACGTGAACCTCGCCAAGTCATCGTTCGTTGTATCGCGGACCTCAAGCGAGAGGTTCGTCGGCACATCTGGTATCAATTCTTGGAGGGAACGTTTCGCCACCGATGAGGCTGATCCGCTCCCGAGCTTGTAGTCCGCGATGACACGGAACTGGTAGGAGAGTGTGTTCGTCGTCGTTCCGCTGCTCATATTGAAAAAAACAGACGGTTCGACCAAAAGGTCTTGTCCATCCCCGCCGCGGAACTTGATTCCCCCTGTTCCCGAATCCCGCTCACCATATTGTGTCGTCTTCGGGAAAATCTTTTTGTCTTTGGTCGTGAACGCACGGGATGTGCCTGTATAAATCGTTTGCCAGCCTTTGCCGTCAAACATTTGTAATCGGTATCCGGTCGCGCCAGACATAGCCGGCCAGTTCACATTGATATACCCGGTCGATGCAGTCGGGGTCGTCAAGAACCCTTCTGTCGTGACTGTCGCCATCTTCGGATAAGTATAGGACACATTCAAGTTCGTCCGATTTGAACCATTCTCAGATGCCGAGATTTGTTTCCAATGTGTCGTACCGTTCCCGTTCGTATGGAACTTGAATCCGTAGTCGGTTCGGCTTCCCGCTGCGACTTGATCGACGAAAGAGGTCACGTCGAAGTTTGCCCATTGATCTCTTGCCACGTTTGTGGACAACAAGTTCGTCGACGATGGTCTCGTATTCCAAGTGACCCCGGTCTCGGACCAGTTCTCATTTACACGATCAAGCCAGAGACCGTTTTTAGTCGTCGCATAATAGCTCCAGGTGACAAAAGTGTTCACCTCTGCCGAATTGATGATTGCTCCACGAAGGTCTGACAAAGCCGGGAACTTGATCAAACCATAGTTCGTTCCGGATGTTGCATCATAATACCCGACCCATAAGACATACTCTCCCCTTGAAGAGCTCCAAAATTTGTTCATGTTCGAAGTCGGAAACTTCGAAGAGACGAACGTGTCGAGACCCACGTTTCGAATCAACGTCGGATCTAAGTAGATCGGATATTTTCGAGAAGGATCTTTCAACCAGTCTTGATCGGGTACAACCTTCAACTCATACGTATCGCCCCCTTGTTGAACAAGCTCATATTGAACGTCGAGCGAGCGACCTGGGAGTCCAGACTTCTCATTGATTGAACTATCTTGCATTTCCGGGACCGGCATCGTGAACGATAATGTATCGTCTCGGTAGAAAAAGACTTGGTTATCATTCAACTCAGGTCGAAGTTCTGTCTTGAATTCATAAATCACTTCCCGAGGCAACGCCGATTGTTCATAAAAAATGATATCTTCTTTCACTTCGTCATTTAACGTGATGTGACGAAGGTCGACGTTTGGAAATACCTCTTTGTGCCATACTTGGTTCTCGTTTGTGACCGTCGGGGTCTCACTTGGCATTACGAGCTCATCTTCATAAAGAAGTCCTTTCAATGTGAACGATACGGTCGATTCACCCTGTCCGACTCTTATAAACGGTGAATCAGACTCGAGAGAAGACTCAAAGGTCAGAGGAAGGCTCGTCGCCTTTGGGGAATAGCCGTCCTCCGTACGCTCAAGGTTAGGGTCTAAGGGAACGGTTTTGCCGTCCGCTTTCTTGATTTTGATCGCGTCATCAAAAGCGGTCAATTCGTATGTCCCCTTTTCTTTCCCTTCTGTAACGATGACGTGTTCCCCAGTGATGTTCTCAATGGGAAGATAGTCCTCTTCCGTCTCAGGGGCGATCAATTCTTGATCTGATCCCTTCATATTTAATGTTATCGATTCATCACTCTCCAAATCGTTCCCTTCAGCTTGCACACCATTCCCCATCGGGAAATTGGACAGTACAAGAGAGATGGTCAACAAAACAGAGAGGGCCTTTTGAGTGAATATCCGCATACTTTACCTCCATAATTTTACAATTGTTGTTATATTAATCTGTCGCTAAAATAATTTTACACATTTACAAACAAAGGGGAAATATTTTTTCAATTTTACATCAATAAAATATTTTAAGTGTTATTTATACTTAATTGGATAAAAAAAGATTTTTATATTTATTCCTTATCTTTTAATCGATTCGTAGTAAAAAGGAGTAAGTATTTGATAATTAAAAAGACTGAAGCACTCTCCGAAACATTTTGATTAATCAGAATGTTTCGGGTAGATAAAAACACCATTCGACCGAATGGTGTTCCTCGCGTGGCATGAGACGCGCCCACGCCTTTGATTTTTATTTTTCCTTACGCTCCGTGCCTCCCGTTAGAAAGGGTCAGGAACATAGAGATGCGGCTTGTGAGCCAGCAGCTCTTGTTATCGGGCCGTCAGGGGGGCAGCGGTGCGATGAGCGACTTCGCCTCCTGGCGTTAGACGCTCACGCATGAGCCCGAATCACCACTCCTTCTCCCATGCCCCGTCTTCAGACACGCCCCAATCCTCAAAGCGATACTTGATGAGCCAATGGACATGCATCACTTCATATTCGAATACACCTTTGGATAGATCTGAGACAACGAAGCTGACATCCCCATCCGCCACCACCCAAGTTCCATACAGATACACAATCTTGACTGGACGCTCTTCTGCGTCCAGATAGATCACTATACGAAAGTAGGGCGAGTTCCGTCCTTCATCGAACCGGACGACCTTCTCGACGCAATGTTCCCTGTCGACGACACGTAGCCACTCAGGATGTTCCATCAGTTCAGAGAACACGGCCCGGACGAACGGATCCAATCCATCGAACGCATAGTCATCAAGTAGCCGCTCGTCCACCACGTCTCACCCTTTCAGTCTTTATAGACCGATTCCCGATACTTATGGGATTCACGCCTCGTTAAAGACTCAAGTGAGAAAAATAAATGTATACACGTATACAAATCTACAAGTATACATGTATACATTTTGAAACAATCAGTTATGTACTTGAAGCGTGTTTGTATTAAAGAAGACCGTCATTTGTTTTAATCGTTCTCCTTCTTTCACCTCACAAAAGATGTCCATGCTTACCAACTCAAAAGCTTCAGGATCGATGTCCATCCGTTCAGGAAGTCTTCTAAGCAATACCTCTTTCATCTCTTTGATTGTTTGCTGGTCCAATGTGTGACTCATTTGAATCATCCTCTCCTGTTGATAGCTCAACAATACCTTGAATCTGACCGCTCGACATCTCGGTTTATTTCATATAAGCTCTGGGCTTGTTTGAAACAAGCCCAGGGCTTACGTAGGAAAAACGACCATTTTCACCAAACAAGCACTCATTTTTTCATCAATCCAAACATCGCCAATACACATTCATGAAAAGACAGAGCAACGCGATTCTCCAATCTCTCACAGAAACACGTACATGTTATCCTTTTATCATGGATTTAAGGATTAAGTAATATATTTGCGACTTTATGATAAAAATACATTACTAAATGTTTTATATATGTTACTATATAAGTAAGTTATATTATGAAGGGACGTGAGCAAATTGCTAGATAATAAATTAGCAATGTATAGGGGAGAAAAAAAATGGACCCAACAGCAATTAGCTGAAATCGTTAATGTAAGTAGACAAACTATAACAAACATAGAAAAAAACAAGTACAATCCATCCCTTATACTTGCATTCAAAATATCAAATGCATTTGGCAGAAGTATACTAGAAGTTTTTTCTTATGAGGAGGATATTTAAATGAATTTTTTAATCGCGATTTTAGGTGGAATTGTTTTAATCTCTAATCTCTATATAATGAATTTTAAGGAGAGTACGGAAGGTAATGATGAACGAGGGGAATTAATCAAATTAAAAACTGTCAACCTAATGTATAATATTCTATATATATCAATCGCCTCTGTCTTGATTTTAATTGGATTATCGTTTATTTCATTAGATGCAGGTGTAAAAATTATGTTTGCTGTATTTCTACTAGATAGTGTCGCTGGTGCCATTTACCTTTATAATATAAAAAAATAAACAGATTAAGGTCACGCATAGTTTACGATAGGCGAGACCTTAATCCCTATTTTAATATATAATTTATCTTCTCATATGTTTTCAAGAGTAAGAATTGAAGGAACATCACAAGGGAACATTACTCTTAAAAATTGATATCCGATACCAGAGAGACCTAAAAACATCCCAGGTATCTGCACATGATTTGTAAGCCCTGTTAAGAATTTTTCGTTTTTCTGTTTCTCCTCAATAACTTTCATGACTATCTTTTTTGAGATTTCCAGATGTTTCTCATCCTTAAATTCTTCATACGCTAAACAATACAATTCACTTGCACCTAAATCACCATGGCATAGTGAATGTGTATGACCGAGACCATTTTTTAACGTCGTCTCAAGAGCTAATTTTATTTCTTCGTTAACTGTTGTTTCCTCTGATAAATATTGATTCAATAAAATTCGACTGATGCCGATTCCCGCAGAACCATTGCACCAATGATGAGAGTTATATTGATTATTACGAAGATCGCACCAATTTTCTTTTTCTTTATTCATTAAACTCTTGTCGTATTTAATTGCTTCTTCAGCTACATACTTAAACTCTTCTATACTTGTATGTTCATATAGTTTAAATAGTGCACATGCAATACCACTAGTACCGTGTGAAAGTCCACCTAATAGTAGTTTTTCATTGTCTGAACTTTTCCATGCAATTCCTTCACTTAACCGCACTGAATGGTTCAAAAGGTGATGTCCGTATTTAATTGCCAGATTCAATACATTAATATCTTTTGTCGATTCATAAAGGTTTACAAGTACAATTATGATTCCACTACTTCCACCCAATAAATCTAACAATTCTTCTTTTTCAATATTTTGTTCTAACATTTTCACAACCAGCCCAATATATTCATCCACCTTTGGATTTTCTGTGCCAATTACTTTTTTATAGTGCAATAATGCATAAATTGAAGAAGTATGACCAAAAAATGCGCTCTTGAAATTTAAATTATTTACTTTAGTTAATAATATCGAATTCACTATTTGATCACTTAATACTTTAAATCTAGTTTCTTTTGTTGTTTTATAGAGATACACAGAGAACATTAAAATCCCACTTAGTCCATTATATAGGCCGTTACCTGAATTAGAAATCTCCCATTGATTAAAATAATTAATATCTAAGGTAGTCCATGTAACATCGTTAAAATCTCCATAAATACCTGTGTCAATCAGCCAATCTCCAATCGAAATCGCTTCAAGAAATACTAAATTTTTATTATAAGATTGAACATTCTCCATGTCGCATTTGATAGTATTAAGACTATCAAAATTGTCATGTCCTTTACCTTGGATTGATGTATCAATAAACAATTTCTGTTCTGAGATTATATTTATGTTTATCCCTTCAATACGTTCTTTGACGAAATCTAAACTTGATTTCTTTTGATATGCTTTAATTTCTACTCCCTCTCCAGACATCAAGCTCGTCGACCCTGGATAAGAATAAAAGAAAGGAATATCATTATTCAATAGATCTCTCTTCTCATGAGATATTGGTTCCATTTCTAAAAATGTAAACCATATCTTCTCCATCATTTTGTCTCTTTCAATCCAGTCTCTTAAATAGTCAGGGTGACTTCCTTCAATGATAAAGTTTCCATAGTATTGTGTTGGACGGAGAATAATTCGAATGATATCTGATTTGAAGCTATCTAAAATGCCACCATCAGCTATGAGTTCATTTTTATTCTCTAAAACTATTTCCATTACCTTATCAAAGCCTTTAATGATGTAATCTACATAATCGTTTGGCGGAATAAGTAATCCATCTAAAATCGGAACATTCTGATCTAGTTTATTAATGACTGATTTTTTTAACCCAAATTTAATTTCATCGGTCTGATCATTTTCGATAGCAAAAATATCCAAAGGTAATGGTTCATTTGTAATACTCATCCCGCCAAGGTCAATACCCTTCCCTTCCGCGCTTTTAAAAGCCAAATGAGGGAGTAAGCCAATTGATAACACAGAATCATTAATTTTATGCCGAGCTTTATATTCAGCTGTCACTTTTTCATTTTCATCAACTTGTCTTTGATGGTGAAAAATTGTTTCAATATCAATCAGAATTGGAGAATCTCCATGTGCAATGACATTTTCAGAATGAAAGTCAACTCCATTAATAGAGTATAATACTCCGATAAGTCCACCTAATCTCTCGTAGTATTTCCTAACATCTTCCTCAGATTCACAGCTTTTATATTCTACCAATTCTTCCCAAGCATAATCTTCTGAAGTATAAGATCTGTAACTCTTAAACTGAGGGGAGAAGTTTTTCTTATTAAACCAATTTAATAAGTTATTGAAGTGAGCTGATAGCCCTAAATTTTTTGGTTTATATAATATTTCTTTTCCCGATTCGAACTCAAACCGCATTACTGTTTTACCTCGTTGATGAGAGTCACCCAAATCACTTTTAATAGATACCAACTTCTCATCTGAAAAATTAAACATCGGTTGTAAAACAGAGTAATCTTTCTCAAGATTTCCTAAAGCTTCTTTTATATTTTTTAAGTAATCACTACACTGCGTATAAAGAATCTTTGCCAAAACCGGATACTCACTATAAAAAAAGTGTAAATAATTTTCTTCAGCAAGACAATTTTCTATGAAAAACTTGTAGCGGTCGTTAGAAGTTTCTCCTTTTAATTCGCCCATTTCTTTTGAAACGTGTAACTCAAAAATTACAGCTCTAATTCCGTTTTTGATTATTCCAGTTTCAAGATTAACTAATAGTGAGTCAATGAGTTTTTCAGAATCAACCTTAGTTTTCAAATATTGATTTTCATCAATGAATTCGACCAAGTTTTTATTCACCCATAAATAAAAAGGCCTAAATGCAAGGCTCATTGAATGTTCAGAGACTTTAGAAATCGGATTTTCCGAACAAAGATCAAATATGTCTTTCAATTCTTCATACCACATTGGTATGAAGTCTCTATTGATTTCTTGTTCTATATATTGTTCATCGTTTGACAACTTAAGAATATGTGCAAAATCTTCTAAAGTTAGATTTTCAGATTTTACCCTCTCTAATATTGAGGAGTCAGACATATGTGTAAAAGACTTCCATTCATCAATAATATTCTTTATTTCTTTTTCTGTAAGTCTTTCGTTCGGAATAAAGGCCTTACGTTCTTCAATCGAAAATGCTTTTTTTAACTTTTTGAACAATAATACTTTACCTTCATGAGTGATAGTATTCATTTTATACACCTCTATTAACTCAATTTTTTTACATAATAGAGCGCTATAACGTTAAAGACATTATAGCGCTCTCGATTAAAATATATTATTTGTTCGGACCGCATTTAAATAGCTTGGACATCGCTACAGAGAACGTTATTCCACCTGTAAAAGCGCATAGGGTAGTAGTTTCGGGTTGAACATCCCCTCCACCACTTACCAGTGATAGTTCGTCTTGAGATAATGCGCGAAGTTTCTCTCCAGCAGGATCTGCTGATTTAGACATTTTCAAAATCGCTTCATTTCGGTTCATACAATTGTCCTCCTCTTGAATTAACATTTAGCGTTAGAAAGAACTCCACTTACAATTGTCCCACCAACGTATGCACATTTTTGTGAACTTAATCGAATTCCAACACCGATGCAGAGGTATGTAGAAGTTGTAGGCGTAAGCTCTGCACCAACATCTCCTCCTCCATTTACACGTGATAATTCTTCCATTGACATTGCTGTCAAAGTGTCTCCAGCAGGATTGCTAGATGCGACTTTCTTTAACGCTTCGTTTCTTAGCACTATAATTCCCCCTAATATTTTTTGCGATAATTTTACATTATTCGCATGACAAATGTATCTTTAAGGAAAATAAATGTCAATAATATTCTCAAAAGTTAATATATATAAAAAAAGTAACATATAAATTCAAATGTTACTTTTTTTACTATTTTTAATAAAATATGATATATTTGTATTTGGTTTTAAAGTTTTTATGATTTGAGGTGCACTATAACATTGAAAAAGATACACTACATTGAACAAATGGAGCATAGTGAATGCGCCTTGGCTTGTGTTGCCATGATTTTTAGTTACTATGGTCGACACGTCACATTGACACAACTGAGAAATGATTTTGGTATACCAAAAAACGGAGGTTCATTCTATCATATTTCACAGATTGCTATGAGCTCTGGTTTGAAGTCTTTGGGATTTAGAGTCTCCACTAGTCAAATTCAAAGAAACGATTTACCTGCAATTGTGCATTGGAATGAAAATCATTTCGTTGTACTAGAAAAAATAGTAAACGATAAGTTCTACATAGTAGATCCAGAGACCGGAAGAAAAAAAATTTCACGAAATGAGTTTAACTCAAATTTTTCTGAGAGTATTATGTACTTTAATGTAACTAGCGATTTCAAAAAAAAGAAAAAAGAAAGTTATTTACCTTTATTAAGGGAAATAATGTTGAAAAATGTTAAAAAAGTATCGTTAATCATTTTCCTTTCGCTAGCATTACAATCCGTAGCGATTGCTTCACCTATCTTTATTAAGTGGATTACTGATGAAATATTCTCAAATAATTTTGATGAAGTTTTTCAGCTGATAGGATACATAATTTTAATAATGATTGTATTTAATATGTTGTTGACTGGACTCCAAGGTTTTTTTGTCGCGAAACTTCAGACTCAATTAGATAAAAACCTAATGTCTATGTTTGTAAAAAAAATTTTTCAATTACCATACTCGTTTTTTGAGAATCGTTCAAGTGGAGAACTGATTTATAGATCGAACCTTAATGTTTATATAAGACAAATTTTATCGAATAACTCAGTCAGTATATTTATTAACATATTCTTGGTAATGTCCTATCTCTCAATCATGCTCTATTATTCTATTTACTTAACTACTATAGTTCTAGTAATGGCCAGCATAGCTTTGTTTTTTGTTTTTCTAAATACAAAAGTACTTAGAAACTTCTCTGAAAAGTCAGTCTTATCACAAAGTACTGTTCAAAAGTTGCTGGCCGATAACATCTATGGCATCTCTGACGTAAAAATGATTGGAAACGAGGACTCTATCTATTCTGAATGGCTTAATAAATATCTCGAGCAACTATTAATTTCAGAGAAAAGTAACATTTGGAATACTCTGATTCAATCTGTGTCTTCATCTATTCAATTTATACTCCCAGTGACTATACTATGGCTTGGTAGTCAACAAGTTCTTTCTGGAGAAATCACAATTGGAACTCTCGTTTCCTTTAGTACAATCTCCCTATCAATAATGGCTCCTTTGATTTCCATAAGTTCTACTTATATCGACTTTATATATATGTCTTCCTATATTCAAAAGTTGATGGATGTGGTTAATACAAAACCAGAGATAGAGAAGAAAGATGACGACATTGAATTTGTTAAACCCACGATTACAGGAAACTTGAAATTTGAAAAAGTTACGTTTTCACATGACTCATTCAGTCCCCCAATTGTCGAAAATATCTCGTTTTCAATAAAATCAGGTGAACGTGTCGCAATCGTCGGTCCCTCAGGTTCTGGAAAAAGTACATTAGCAAAGCTCATTGTAGGTTTATATAAACAATCCTCAGGAGAAATCTCTTACGATGGAATAAATATCAAAGATGTTGATTTAAAACATTTACGATCACAAATCGGTGTTGTATTGCAGGAAGCTCGTTTGTTTAACAAATCCATTTTAGAAAATATAACGATGGGGAACTTAAAATACGCAAAAAATTTCGACAACGCTGTGCGTCAAGCTAATTTAGAGGAGGTGATTACGAAACTACCGATGGGTGTCTTAGGTAAAGTGTCTGAAGGAGGAGTCAATTTTTCGGGTGGAGAAAGACAACGCATAATTTTGGCAAGAGCATTAATTAAAAATCCAAAAATATTGTTGTTGGATGAGGCTACTAGTGCTTTAGATAACATCTCAGAAAATTTAATTGAGGACAGTATTGCTCAACTCGCTTGTACTCGAATTGTTATTGCACATAGGTTAAGCACTATTAAGAACTCAGATAAAATAATAGTTATGGATCGTGGTAGAGTAGCGGCAATCGGTTCTCATGACGAACTCATGAGAATAAATGATATTTACAAAGAACTATATTTAAACGAACAACCTTCAGAAGTACTTTAATGAAAAATCAAAAAATATAGGAGAGTATCAACATGAAAACTTTTAATAAATTTAGTAAAAGGCTGGCACTAATTGTTCCTGTTCTATTTCTTTTGTCTATAACGGATGGAGAGGTATCAGCAAGCAAAAATAATATCATTTTAACAGGAACCGAGAATCAAACTTTCCTTTTTAAGAATAAAGGAAAAATGAATTCATTCCTTAAAAAGATTGATAATAACGAATATGAAATTAAAGTATTAGAAGAAATTCTATTGGTTCAATTAAAGCCTCTAGTAAGCAAAACGAAAACTGAAAATGAATTGAATGAACTTTCGAGGCAATATGCTCAAAGTATTGTACAACAAGGCGAGTTACCCAAATTTACCAGTGAGTCTAATTTAAAGGTAAATGTTGAGGCAAAGAAAATAAAAGAGAACATGGAAAACACTTCTGCGCATACAATTGTTCCAAATGAGAATAGCATAGAACAAAATGTACCTATGTTTTTCAATTTAGATGACCCTTCACTAAGTCCTTTCAATTGGTATTTGATGCAGACCGTGGATGGTCAGTACGGAATTACTGATAGAGGATTTGGAACATCTGTAGCATTGATTGACAGTGGTGTAGATATAAATCATCCATTGTTAAAAGATCATCTGGACTTAAATCATGCAAAAAATTATGTAAACGATAATCAAAACGTAAACGATGATATGGGACATGGTACTTCAGTGGCCGCTGTAATGGCCAATATCGCTCCCCAAACCAAAATTACTCCATACAAAGTTTTGGATAAAGTAGATGGTGAATCAATTTGGGTTCTTGAAGCGATTATTGATGCGACAAATCATCAAAATGATGTAATAAATTTGAGCCTCGGCACTTACAAAAATTCTAATATACATGATGAAGCTGTACTCATAAAGGCATATGAACGCGCAATCGAATATGCAGAAGATAACGGAACAATTGTTGTCGCTTCATCCGGGAATCGAGCTGAAAACTTAGACAAGTTGAAAAAATCGAAAACAGTTCATCTTCCTGGAAATATTAAAAATGTCATCACTGTTTCAGCAACAAACATAAACACTCAAATTTCAAGCTACTCAAATACCGGTAAGAACGTTGACTTCACTGCACCTGGAGGAGATTTAGATGAGAAGTCAGGCCTCTTTGATTTGATAGTAAGTGCATATCCATTTTCACTTGCTCAAAATGAACTTGATGCATATGTGGGTATGCCGGAAGGATACACATTGACTTATGGTACAAGTATAGCCGCTCCACAAGTAAGTGCCACTATATTAGTGGTAAAGTCAAGAATGACTCAACAAGATAGAAAGAAAGTCTCTAACAAATCTGTTATTAAAGTTCTCAAAAAATCGGTTATCGATTTAGGTTCGCCCGGACGAGATGACTTATATGGTTACGGGCAGATAAATCTACGCCAAACTCTTGACTATCTCCAATGATGTAAATTAAATTTCCGAACTTTCACACTTAGAAGGAGGCTTTGATTTTGAAAAAATTACTCTCACCACCATATGTCACTGGTTATTTATCTCTCATATTCTTCTTAATGTACTATTTCTCCCCTTCAGATCGGCAAGATTTATTCTTTTATGCTTCCTATTTGAGTGGATTTCTACTTTCAATAACTATTCATGAATTGGGACATGTATTGTTCGGATTGAATGTTGGACATCGTTTTTTATACTTCACAACAGGACCATTGACTCTAGAAAAGTCAGCGAACAAAATCAGAATAGTTCCTAACGTTAGTTGGATTGCATTCGGTGGTACTTCAATGATGCTTCCTTCTTCATTTGAAAAAGAAAAAATGATTAAAAATGAAATATTATATGCCATTGGTGGTCCGCTTTTTTCTTTATCGACCTCGATAATTAGCTATCTCTTATATTCAATTTCAAACTATTCATTCTTCTCATTCTTTGCGCTGATGAATATGGGACTGTTTTTAATAACAATATTTCCAACAGCTGCCGGGAGTGACTCGGATGGTTATATTATCCAAAAGTTATGGAAAAGAGACAAGGAGTCCATGCTTTGGATTGACCAAATGATTCGTAGCAAAGAACTTTCGAGCCCCCTCAGACCTAAACAATGGAATAAAGAGAGTATTAGTGCTGCAAAAAATAACCCCACTGATTCACTATCAGCTGTTATGGTGTACTACTATGAAATAGACACGAATAATTTTAATAATGCGAGAGAAGTAGTATTAAATAACTTTGAACTACAAATACCTGATCGAGTAGATATAAAGCTTGCTTACTTTACTCAAATGAGTCAACTCAATCTCTTCTTTAATAAGAAAAATGAGCTCGAAAAAATAAAAAGATTACAAGAAAAACTCTCTCCGTTAGAAGTTATTACTTATGAGCGCGGTAAAGCAATGATTGCATTTTTAGAGAGTGATGTATCAAAAGCAAAACTTCACTTACAAAAATCTGACGACTTTATCTCTCATGGTATTAAGAATTTCGGTTTTTTCTATGCCGAAGCAAAGTTAAATAAATTAGTAAGAACAGAAATTGATATTTAAATTATACTATTATGCGTTAAACTGCCTAAAGAATAGACAGACAATAAACACCCTATCTATCTTGATATACTCCCCAATAGGTAGACAGAGGAAATTACAAACCTGTTTATCAGATTGAAGGCACTGAAAAACTCAAGATGACCTCGTCAGACGGGCGAAGATCGACCTCGCTTACATATATTTTCTCGATTTTTGCGCCGGAAGATGATGTCATCAACCCGTCGTCGCTCACGAAGTTCCACCGTCAGCTCATAGACGATGAAGAACTCCTCGACAAACTGATCAAACACGGTCGAAGTCGCAAAAGAAATGGGACTGCTCAAGGGACGGACTTTGATCGTCGATGCGACCCATTCACGGGACAAGTACGGGCAGAAACCGATTGGACAGGCGATCATCGAGGATACAAAGATAGTGCTACAAGGAATCCGACGCAGCGAAAGGGCGTTTCCTGGAGAAGGTGGACGAGACAGATTTTGCCGCACAGCTTTCCTATGCGCTCACCTTCGCCGAGACTGTCAAGACCGAGATGTCCGAGTTGATGGTGCGCAAACACATCCGCGACCGGGTGAACCTCGAACGCGAATTTGCGGAGGATACGCACGTCGAACTCCGAGTCTCCCGGAACACCGATGCCCGGACACAAGAGCGCCGACTCCGCTTTTTTCGGTTACAAACATCATCTCGCGATGACAGAGAAAGGAATCATCACGTCTGTTGTCGTCACAACTGGGGAAGCTCCAGATGGCCCACAGTTGGCGAGCCACGTGGAAAAGAGACACCAAACCTGGCGCAGAGTTCGACCACATCGTAGGCGACGCGACCTATTCAAGCCGAGACATTTTGATCTATGCTGCTTCGCAAGGGTACAAGCTCGTCGCGCCATTGAACCCGCAAGTCTATCCGCCAGCAGCGAACCGGGTGACGAAAGGACATCGGAAAGAACCAGGTGGAAACTTACTTTTTCGTCATCGAGCTATGTAAACAGTGCCCGCTGCGCGAAGGTGTTACAAGAGCGGAGCCATATCAAAATCCTACAGCGTGTCTATAAAGTTGTGGGAACATAGCAATCAAATCGACTGCGAGCAGACCGATGATTTCAAGGACCACCGCCGGAAACGATTCGCCATTGAAGCGAAGAACAGCCAGCTGAGAAACAAGCACTGTCTGTCGCGAAACAAGACGTCAGACCTGAAAGGCATGACGTGACCGAGCGCAATGAGCTTCATTGCGGTCAACTTGAAGCGAATCATCACCCTAAGGAAAAAAATAACAGGATAAGGGCAAGGAAAAAAGGACGATTGTCCTGACATAAGTCGGTCCAATCGTCCTTTTCTCTGTTTATTCTCGGATAGAGCGAAGTTTTTTCAGTGCCCTCATCTGATTGGAGAGTTTTTCTACGACAAGAAGTCAGCATTCAATTAAACAAAACTGAATACACTAGGTAAGATGGATGAAGAGGCATATACATATATCTCGAAGGAAATCGAAGGGACTCATCACGTCTTATCCCTTTCAATTTATATAAATCGATTCCCGATACTTATATGTTTCACGCCTCGTTCAAACACTCACGAGAGATAGAAATTAAAAATGTATACACGTATACCAATCGACAAGTATGCATGTATACTTATTGAAACGATCAATTATGTACTTGTAGCGTGTTCGTATTGAAGAAGACCGTCACTTCACAAAGAATATCCATGCTCACCAACTCGAATGCCTCAGGGTCGATGTCCATCCGTTTAGGAAGTTTTCTAAGCAATAGCACTTTCATCTCTTCAATCGTTTGCTGGTCCAATGTGTGATTCATTTGAATCATCCTCTCCTGTTGATGGCTCAATGATACCTTGAATCTGACCACCCGACATCTCGGCTTACGTAGGAAAAACGATCATTTTCACCAAACAAGCACTCATTGCAAAGATAAAGCAACGCGATTTTTTTATCCCTTTGTCTTCTCACCAAACCGTTTGTTTTCGCCACGCGAAAACATTACTTTTCCCGGATCCGAACTTTGAATCCAGGCAAGAGCCACGCGAGTCGCCAGTCTCATAAAAGAAAAACATATGTTTTTCCTCCTTGCCCTTACCGGACGGACCGGGACCGGGACCGGTCCCCCGGCCCCACTCCTTTCCATTCACCCCATGTAATCTCGCTGTTTCATGCTGACGTACAACTCGTGCGCACCGAGGATGAGGTGATCGAGCACAGGGATGCCGATGAGGTCCCCCGCCTTATGTAACCGTTCGGATAAGCTGTCCTCAGAACGAACACCGTTGTGCGTCCTGTTGACGGGAACGCAGTGAGCGTCGGGAGACGGTGCAAGGGCGACCGCAGGGAGAGGCTAAAAAAATGCGTAGAGCAAACGGAAGGACAGGCTTCCGTAGCCAACGAGCGAAAAGCCTCGCTTTGAGCCAAAAGCGAAGGAAGACGGGGCCGGAGGGCGCGTCATTTTTTTGACGTCCCTTGCACCGACGACCAGCGAGCTAGAGTACGGAAACAGGACGCACGGATCACCAATCACGTAAAAAGCTGTTCAAACGAGACAAATCGGGTATAAAACAGGAACAAACGTTCTTTTTATTTGGAGGGTGATTTTTATGACGATGTATCGCGATTAGGGTGAGATGAAATGGATTTCATTCCTCATACCCGAGCACAAGGCGTTATTGACGAAGTACCATAAGGAGATTCAAAAGATTGAAATGCGTGATGTCGATGAACAGGTCATATCGGTCTATGAGAATGTGCTGAATGACGCGATTTGCAGCGGAGATATGGTGGAGGTGCGGGAGAGAGAGTAGCTTTATATTAAATAAATCACAGTAAGCGGTTTCAAAAAGTCATAATAACGCTCTAAAAAATTTTACATAGAAGTAACTAATAGCTTAGCATTTAAACTAAAATATACATTTATAATATCAATTAGGGGTTTGTGCCATTTTATAAATAACTTTATACTATAAATTGAAATAAATTCAATCTAAGGAGGATATCCATGAGTAGGTCACTTTTAATTACTATCAATATTATAACTGGTTTAGTGGTTACAGCTCTTACTATAATAGCTTTAGGGATAAGTGGAATGGCAGAAGCAACTCAGCCACTATCCAGTTATTTTTGGTTGACTTTGTTTGCTGTATGGTTAGTAGGTTTAGCATTACAATTTAAGAGTAGAACCAGACTAATCGGGTTACTGATAACATTCCTCCCCATTGTATATATGGTAGTTTCATTTCTTATCGAGTTCCTCTAACACTTAAAGTATTTATTTCCTGTGTAAATGAAAATAATCGAATATAAGATGAACTGAACCCTGAATGACAGACACTCGATAAAGAGTACTCATTCAGTTTTTTTGCGTGCGGTCGAATCGATATAGTGAACCTATTCATTCAGACGGGGGAACGCATCCATAGGTTAAATCATCTTCAACGAACATCAGCTCAGGCAGCCAAAGTCAAATCCAAACGTGGGGTCGGTCTCGGACCGGTCAATCCATTACACGGGCGACTTTAATATACTGGCCGTCTTCGAGAATCAGGAAGAGAGGAGCTGTTGACCGAAAGTCGTGGAAAATGTCTCGACAACGCACCGATCGAGTCCTTCTACTGGCATCTAAAAAATCTTGTTGACCACGGAGAGTACCGAGGCCATCTGATCGCCGTATAGAAATCGAGGCACTTTTTATTACATTGTCCGTAAAATAGGGCTCAGCTCATAAGTCAGAATAAAGTAATTTTAATATAATAAAATTAGAAAAATCCGAATCCAAAACGTCCTATATCCGTTTATCAAGTGATATCGATATTAATGTTCTTTAACTGTTGGATTAAATGTTGTTTTATTACTCGGTCATTCACTTGGAATTCTGCTGGATAGTATTCTGGCTGAAAAATTTCTACTCCATCCTTGATCCATTTTTCTCTGTGAACAGAATGAGCTTCTTCTCTCGATAAGAACACTCCCTCCCTAACTTCAACATCATCATCGTCTCCAAACTGAAATCGACAGCAAGAACAAATCTCAAACGAAGGAAGATCATATTCATTATATGCTGATTCTTCTAAGCCATCATAACCACAAACAGGACAGATATAATCCATCTTTTCACCTCATGAATCAAATATTATTTAAGTGCACCTGGCATATCTTTAAAGTATTCACGTTCCTTTGACGCATTAGGGTGCTTAGGTTTGAATAGGGTGCGAATAACATCAGTTTTAATAATAGAACAACATCTGATGATTAGTTTTGATTCAAATCTCAAGTTTAACTTAGGAAGAGTATCCACCCATTAATGCATTTCATCTGAATATAAGTGTAAAGTACCGTTCTTATATTGTGATATAAATTCCCAATTGTTACACTGACTCTGAAATCAGGTTTCTTTGTTAAACAAATACGAAAGGGGGACGTGATTTGAAAATTAAACTTTGTGTAGGTCAAGATCGATTCGATGAAATAAGATCAATTTTGAAAGAAAAAGGAATAGAAGTGGACGACACTGCTGAACTCGTATTGAGTGAAGTGAATAATTTTATTAAAAGTTTAACCGCGAGAGATAAAAAAACCAATGAGAAACTTATTGTATTTGTAGAAGACATTATTTGTATTGAGTCTTACGGCGATAGTGTTGAAATTCAGACCAATGACTCTTTATACCAGTGCAATGAGCGCCTATACCAAATCGCAAACTCTCTAGAGCCTCAAGCATTTTTACGCATCAGTAACTCTGTCATCATCTCCACCAGTAAAATAAAACAAATAAAACCGACACTTTCTTCAAAATTCATCCTTACGTTAATTAACGGAAAAAAAGTTGATGTCACAAGAAGTTACTATCATATTTTTAAAGACTACTTTCAAATTTAAAGGAGGAATATTTCTTGCCATTTCCAAACTATATCGTTGCTTCATCAATACTATTATTGATATTTATTGTCTCGATCGTTATTTACTTTCAAATTTACAAACGTCATATCAATAAAGCTTTAAAAAGTAATAATGAAAAACGTTCTACGCTTACCCCCCCTTACAAAATCACTATAGTCATGTCTGGTTTTATATTACTGATGGGCATTTTAATTAGCTATTCTGCAGGCTACACGAATGCATATAAGGACTACGAAAAAACGTTGTGGGAGTTCAAACCAACAGATGTGGAGACTTTTTACGCGAAGATCACAGAAATCGATAACGATTCCATAGTAGTTGAAGGAATTGAATTAAATAAAGAAGAATTTCAAGGTACACTAAATTACGACTTTTTTGAAGAACAAATCACAATTTATCAAAATGATGATGATGTTACTGGTCTTCCCGAGTTATCAAATGGAGATCTAGTCTCCATTACACTTTTAACGGATCGCTCAGGTAGTACAGATATTTTTAAAATAGAATTATTAGATCGTGAATGAATATACAAAAAATATTCGCAGATTGCTACTTAAACAGACCATTCTCTACTCACAGGATAATGGACTTTCAAGCTTGTTCACTTTTTTATTCTCTGAATCGAGGCATAACTTTCAATCAACACGTGAATAATTTGTTTATTCCATTCAATTTCGAATATATCCTTGGATAGCTCTGAGACGACGAAACTGACGCCCCCATCCGCAACTACCTATGTCCCATATAGATTACCACGCGGAAATAGTGCGAGTTCCGTCCCTCATCGAACCGGACGAACGGATCCAATCCATCGAACGCATGTTCATCAAGTAGCCGCTCGTCCATCACGCCTCCTCCAAAGACTCACTAGATAAAAACGTATACATGTATACGTTTCGGAACAATCAATTTTGTGCTTGAAGCGTGCTTGTATTAAAGAAGAGCGTCACCTGTTTCAATCGCTCCCCTTCTTTCACTTCACAAAGAATATCCATACTCACCAACTCGAATGCCTCGGGATCGATATCCATCCGTTCAGGAAGTCTTCTTAGTAATACCTCTTTCATCTCTTTAATCGTTTGCTGGTTCAATGTGTGATTCATTTGAATCATCCTCTCCTGTTGATAGCTCAACGATACCTCGAATCGGACCACTCGACATCTCGGCTTGCTTTATTTAAGCCCTAGGCTTGTTTGAAACAAGCCTAGGGCTTACGTTGGAAAAACGACCATTTTCACCAAACAAGCGACCATTTTTTCTGCAATCCACTCATCACAAATAAACATTCATGCAAAGACAGAGCAGCGCGAGTCGCCGGTCTTCGTCAAAGAAAAACGTGCGCTTTTCCTCCTGATGGTCCAAGATAAATCAATTGTGAAACGAAATAATAACCTTTATCGGAAAAAACCAATATTATTACCGCTAGTAAATCCCTAAAAACGGGAATTTAAATTTAAAAAGTCACTCGAGATACAAATAAAGAAAAATGAAGGTTAAAAGTTAAATAATTACATAAAATCATTTCTTGTGTTATATTTTTGAATAAGAGGTAGATGTACAGTTAGTGCAATTAAACATTTCGCTACATATACAAAAAATAAGAAGGAAGAATTATGATTACTAAATTTCCTACTCTAGTAATGACCCTTTTACTCTTACTAATGATTGCAGGATGTGATAAAAAAACAGAAGTCTACAAACAAGAAAAAATGTGTGATCAGAACTGGGCGCTTTGTGCATTATCAGTGTCAAAGAGCGAACCTAATTCAACAAATAAACCCATCAAGATTGCGGTTATGGACACAGGCATTAATAATGATTTGTTGCAATTTAAAGTGTCTGTCGTCAAGGAGTTTAACACGATAAACGGTTCTTCGAGAACCACTCCCAAAAATGCTCACGGCACTATGGTCGCCAGTATCATTGCAGCTACCTCTTTTAAAAACTTTACAATCGGGATTAACAATAATGTTCACTTGTATGATATCCAGACACTGGACGATGAAGCAAAAGGAAATATCACCGATACAATCAAGGGCATCGATTGGGCGATAGAGCAAGACGTGGACCTCATTAATTTCAGCTACGGTTTTTCTCAAGATCATGAGGAACTGAGAAATGCAATTAAACGTGCTCGTGACGCGGGAATCTTAATCGTCGCAGCTGCGGGAAACACGCTCGGTTTATCTACAGACTATCCGGCCCAATATGATGAAGTGCTCTCCATTTCCGCAATAGATAGTACCAATTCAATCTATCCATACGCGGCTAAAGGGAAAATCGACTTTGTTGCTCCTGGTGTAGATGTACCTGTTTTAAACCATGAAGGAATAATGGAGGAACAGTCAGGAACCTCTTTTTCGACCGCCTATGCAACTGGAGTTATTTCTCTACTCCTTCACGATCAAGACAATGATCACTTAATAAAAGAGCTAAGCAAAAATTCAATAAAACTAGGTCCAATGCATACATATGGGAATGGACTGATACAATTCAAGGAGGAATAAATCATGAAGAAGATGTTTATTGCAACATTAGTTTCTTCACTACTTATTGCTAATAGTGGTGTTAGCTATGCAACTGAAAAGGAAGTCAAGATAAATGAAGATTCGGAGCCAACAGTAACCGAAAAAGTCTATGAGGATAAGAACGTCAAGTATGTAGAGTCACATTTGGAGAATGAACAAATTAACATGGAAAGTACTTTAAAGTTCGACGAATTAAATGATGAACTATCTGTTGAGGCCATACTTAAGGATAATGGAACCGAGCTAAAGAAAGAATTTTCAATCACTATTTTAGAACTCACAGACGAGAATAATTTTAAAGCGGTTTTTACTGATAAAGAAACAAACGAAGAGTATGTATATGACACTGCTGAGTTACAAGCTTCAGCCTTGCCGGTTGTTGGTTTAATCGTCGGCGTGATTGCAAAACAGGGGCTTAAAACAGCGATTAAGAACTGGTCAAAATCTGTTGTAGCTTCTATGATTAGATCGGTACCGGCTGTCGCGAAAGAAGCAGCTAAAGATTTAGGATATTCTCAAGTCAATGAAACTTCGCATGGTCAAAAAGTATTTAAAAGAAACAAAGGCAAAGGACCAAAGTATATCTCACCTGACAAAGATGGTCATAACGGCGGTGCTTGGAAAGGCGCAAGCTCCATTAAAAACTTAGGAAGTAAAAAAACACGATCAGGCACATATGATGCTGAACTAAATAGAATAGGAGACTAATTCATGTTTGAGATTGATAAATTTAATATTGTTTTTGATATCACTAAAGAAACGCCATACTTTCAAGTCGATTCAGCACACCGAATCAGATTTAGTATGGACGAGTTAAATCTTTCTTTATTAAAGGACATTCTAAAATCCATTTTTGAATGTTCTCAGCCACTTCATCTCATGTTTGTATCTGAATACATCATGGACAATGTCCGTTGTTCATCAAAATCTAAACTTGGCAGATATCTAACGATTCGAAACTGGAAAGAACACGCTGTGGTAGATGAATTTTCTGGGGATGGTGCTGTTTACACCCTCATTAGAAATCTTAATTTAACAGAGGTCATGAACTATTGTACTCAAGTTTACAAAGGGGACACACAGGCTTATATAGCTTTTTACAACGACGACTTCCTAATGTATGTGAGTACCGACGTGGTTGATATCATTTCTTGGGATGATATCAAAATCCAGAACTTAAAGGAAAAATATGCATCGCATTACAATCGCTATTACGACAATTGAGGGAATCAATCAGACTTCCTCGATTGTCGATTTAGATTAAAGTCTCGGAAAATGCTGGACTCACACTCACTTCTAACAATTGCTCACAAAAAAGACACTCTCGATTGCTTCCAGGGCGTCTTTTTTGTGATTACTCATATGTTTCCCACGTAGCATTAGACACATTTAAAAAGATTCAAAGGTGAAGTCGAACATCAAAATATAATTACTTAACTTTGCTGCTTATGAGATCATAGGGCCGTTGAAAATCCAAACCTATATTGTTCTCAATGACAGGATGAAAGTCGTGCTTAAGTATTTGATAACACCTCATATTCGACCTTGTAAAGCTAACAGTTATTTTATAGATCCTGAATAGGGTATTTATCTAAATCAATGATATCAAACCCTATAAAGCCGGTGTAATTCGCCTCAGAAAAATGGAACTTGATTCCTGCAAATGTTGTTGTACTCTCAATCGGGACATTATTTAAACGTAGAGAAACACAATCTGGTTTTTTCACATAGCAAATATTTTTACTCATTACCTGACTCAAGCTGAGTGTTTCAAAATCTAATAATTCAATTCCTACAACTCGTCCTAACTCATCACAATCTAACTCGAGAAAAGGATTCGAGTCTAGTTCCTTCGTTTCATGTATCTTGTACCTATAGTTTTCAGGGAAGAGATATAGGTATCCCAACCTTAATTTTTTATCAAATGTAATTCTTACACTCATCTCATTACCTCTTTTTATTTTTGTTTTCACTTGATTTTGTATCAGTCATCATACACGATATTTTTGTCTTTTAGTGATAAAGCCTCCACCTTTATATGACTTAGCTATAGGTAGTTCTTAGCAAATGTCTGCCCATCAATCAGATCAACCATAATCCTGACTTAACAGACCTGACTTTTGAAATTTGAAATAGGTAACATTTCTCCTCGAGTACGAAACAGAATCTATACCGAGTCTCATTTCTTAGGCAAACCACGGAGAGCGTTACTTTCGATTACAAATCAGCTTTTCTGTGTTTCGAAAGTATCCAAACACCCGGTACAATAAGTGTGCTCACCACTAGCCCTATTAAACCGTAGGCTAACAACCCTACACCCGACCACCCTCCGATAAAAGTTAAGAATCAAACATGTATACTTCAATTCAGAAATGTGATCACACCACTGCCTTTAAAACTGAGAATCGTTTCTAGAATCATACCCTCCCAAATTAGTCGAGAGTGATTTTTAAACTCTCACTCGATTGAATCAACCCCTCGAAGACATCATCGTTGATTTCGATAGCATTACACTCGATAAAAAAGTGGTCCTTATTATTGACTTGGAAATACATATTCGTTTTTGAAGTGATTGCATTAATCGCCGTCTGTTCAGGGTCTATGCATTTAATTTTGACCTGTCCGAACCCGTTCCTGTGAAAGCCAATCTCGCTGACAAAAACGTTGTCGTCTTTTCCTCGGTCGTTAAGTCTATATGTCGCATCTAGGGTCTCAGAGTAAGCAACCTCCTCCTGATATACATAGAAGGAGAGTACCTCTTTGAATGTGATGTGTGTTCTTACTATCTGTTGCTGCCGTACGCTCTCGACGATGAGTGAAATCGTCTCATGCAAGTAATCGATGTCTAACTTGCTAACCTCCCACCCATTCGCTAAAAATTCTAATGACCTTTGAAGTTCGATATCCTTCTTGTTCATTTTACTTTTACCCCTCTTGTTCATAAGATGTCATATACGCTCCTATTCAAGCGACGCATGTGGACCTTGATCACACATCCTGCTTAGGAAATCGCCCATTACGCAATCGATAAACTAAATACGATAGGCAAATCAAGACACTGGCAGTACATCCATAAATTATCCCACAGACTATGATTATCGTGTAAAGAGCAATCATCCAATCCAACGGATGAAGTCCTCCCGCGTAAATCGAGCTGTTAACGACATCATGAAAATAAATTATATATGCATATATCACGTTGATGACACTAAATACCCAAGAAAACATGAAGTATGTATCAAAATTCTTGTAACGTAACCATACAACCATCATCACACATAGAGGAACCGTATACCCTATCAGCTCATTCCAATACACTCTTTACACTACACTTTCCTTGACACTTGCTCTAAAACCTAGAAACATCATTGAACTTTATTTCTCAAAATCCTTATTTTCTCGAGTCAGTCCTTCAAACTCAGTGACAATGAGGTTGTATTAAATTCACTTGGTTACCGTGATTTTTTGATTCAATACCAAAACATAAAAGGATTAATATAGAATATTATAGTTTCTATTGTAAAAAATGAATACATCTATAGCAGGATTGCCCTCATGAATGAGGTTATGGTTATCTTAATTGTATAAGAATACCTTGTATTCCTAAATTTTTATTTTTATGAGAGGATAATTCTATATGTTGGATGTTCTAGATTCTTTGAATTTTTTGATTTACGTCTTTCTATTTCTCAGTTTAAGTAACCTCGTATACCTGGCCTTTTTGGGTTCAAAAATCCCCAGCTCGTATTGGACCTTATTTAATTCTTTTATCGTTTTGATTGGGTCCCTCGTCTTGTTATTCAATACGGGAATCTTGGTGGATGAGATAGGAAGCGAAGGAAGCCAACTGGCATCCTACTCGACGTTGTGCATGATCGGCGCATTCATGATCTCGATTCCTTTTGCGTTTAAAAATAAAAAGAAGGGCGACTGATCAGTAAATACACTCAACCAGAAATCAATCTGATATGACATTCGAGCACGAAATAAATCAAGAGAAAGGTGAAGAATGAATGTGAACTTACGTAGTCAATTTTGAGATTCAAATGTCCTCACATGATGGACCAAACAACGGTGCCGGACGAGTAATTGGGGGCAGAGTTTTGTGCATCTAGTCCCTCTCGAACTGTTCAAGGTATATAAAACTCGGTCACTTCTCATCGATTTTACAGTATAGGAGGCAATGAATCTGAATATTTACAACATTAAAACCCTGGTCGTCAAGTATCGAGCTAGGGATTCCAAACAGGAAATCTCTTTGATAGAGTTACTTCATGACAATGAAATGGAGCTACTAACCTTTTTAGAGGACGTAGAGATGTCCGGTGAAGTCATTTACTATGTCAAATACTCAGACGGTGAAGAACAAGTCGTGACTCATGACAAGTCCGAACCTGATTTAAGCGAAGGTACATTCAGGTTGTTCGATTTCGTTCAACGTTGGCTGACCATATACGAATGGCGAGACGCCAAAGAGTTTGAAACAAGACGAGAATTCCTCAAGTTCGACTCCCTCTATGAGGGACTCAGGTTTTTGGCTGGCCCAGAAAAATGGTCCTATTATGCTAATCTTTCTGTTAAGGAGCTTGAAGAACGGCTGGGTCCAGATTCGCAAGGATTGGACGAGCATGAGGTTTCAGATGAGCGCATAGGAATGCATCTAACAATTGAGAAAGAAACCTTATTCAAAGAAGAATACAATTCAAGAGCAGGAATCAAACGTGGTCATTACTATGATCCGTATTTGGAGAGATGGATCAACATCCCACAGTCATACCGTGCTTTGAGACCTTTGATTCTCAGAACCATGTATTAACCTAATGCCCTGAAAATAAAAAGGTCCATGTGAGCCTATCTATTTTCCAAGTCACATGAAAAAATGAGGTCACAAGCGATGATTGATATGCTCTCAACCGATAGTGCTATTATAGTAATCAAAACGACATATCACAGACTGTATGACAAGTACTATGATGAATGGAATGGCTCGAAACCGAAGATAGGGGTTGAACTTGATGTTTAGATCTGGCGGCTATATCAACATCGCATTAGTGTTTTCAGATAATGATGCCATTATTCCTAATCTATGTAGTTATTTAAGCTCGATTATTGCACAAGGTAGTCGCTTGATGAAAGTAAGGTATAGCCTAGACACTGACGGAGAACACTGGGTCGAAGAAGACATCGTCGACGATGAAATTGACCTGAATGTATTCTCAAATTTCTATCCGTCCCTAACGCTTTCTGGGGATGCATTCGATGTGAGAAGCAATGATGTTCACTTAACCCCTGTCATCGTGAATCATTTTCATGGAATTCTTATAGATATTCGGTGGGATGACATTGTCCCACGTTCCGGGTCTATTGATGAGTTAAACGTTCAGACAGATAGAATCATTCGGTGTTTAGCGCGTTCCTACTTTTCAACTCCTTATTCTTACGCTGTGGTAGGACATGAACTCGATGTTGAAATCGCACCGGAAGACTTTGAATTGAAAACCGGCAGATCAGGTGTTTTCCCATTAGCCTTGAGGGGGGACAAGTCTGTATTACATGTTTATCGAGGTTCTTTTCATCTCGATGGATTGACCCCACAAACGATGCGACAAGAAATCATTCACTCATGACGAATCGTTTGTATCAGAGAACTCTTGTCTCTTGATTCAACGATTTATATTGGCTCTTCTCTGAGAGGAGGAATAGCCAATCCTAATGCTACGTCACACAATATTGAAATGGAAGGAGGCTATGGGATGGACAGTCGATTGGAGGAATTAATCCTATCCATGCAGGTCGGTGAAGTGAAAAAACTATACGATGACGTCGGATATGAGGCATTCAGTCACGAGCTTTTGTCGATAGCATTTTCAAATGAGAGTTTGACCAACTATGTAGTTCTGGTGCATCTGCTTCATGAAGACGAATCTCCCGAGCTACATGATTTGGCTTTTCAGGTTCTCACTCACCCTCTATGCCACATCGAGGGCGCCTATGCCTCTTCATTGATGCATGCTAAAAAGTCCTTAGATGTGAATCACTCCATCGATGTAAGCAGTTTAGAAAACCTGCTGTTCTTGAACACCGTTCCTGAAAAAATCGTCAGTGACCGAGATGCCGTTCAAATAGCCAAGAGAATTCAAACTCTCGAACCTGATAATGAGGTCGCTTCGTTAGTGCTTCGCCTCATCGCTCCAGAGGAAGATTGATACGGCATAGTCCACAAGTCACTCTTCCTCGTAGTTACCCCGTTGAGGAGATCGATCACGCGAACCCGGAGGTACCAGATCAAGGTGTTCACGTAAAGTGGCCCCCTCGTAACCCTTTCGGAAGATCCCTCTTTTTTGCAGCTCAGGGATTATCAATTCCACGAAATCTTTTAGCCCTGATGGCAGAGTCGGTGGCATAAGGTTAAACCCATCTGCAAGCCCCAGATTGAACCATCGCTCCATCTCGTCTACAATCTCTTCGGGTGTCCCGATTAGAGTGAGGTGTCCTCCCCCAGCACTGATATAACCTAGGAGTTCTCTGAGTGTAGGTTCTTTGTCATGTACGATTTCCAATATGGTTTTATAACGACCGACAGGACCGGTAAATGAATCGATTGGTGGTAACGAAGGTACCCTCTCATCAAGTTCCCACTTCGAGCAATCTTCACCTATAAAATAACTCAGTTGCTTGATCGCGTTCTCTAGAGGTAGCCTTTTATCTAACTCAAGCTTTTTTGAATAGGCTTCTTCTTTTGTTCGTCCGATATATGTAACAAGGCCCGGAAATATCTTGACGTGGCGAATAGTTTTGTTCTGTTTTATGAGGTGTTGTTCTAAACGATTCCGATATTCCATCGCCTGCTTCAAGTTCCAAGAAACTGAATACACTGCATCTGCATATTTTGCAGCCAGTTCAATCCCTTGATCCGAGGCCCCCGCTTGCATGGCAACAGGCTTTCCTTGCGGGCTACTTGGTGTAGTGGAGGGACCTTTGACTTTAAAGTACGTCCCGACATGATCTATCGGTTCAATATTCTGTTCATTAATGAGATGGTTGGCCAATCGATTCGGGGAGAAATCGCCTCGATTCCACGAGAGAAACAATTTATCCATCACTTCCGCAAACTCATCAGCTTTCTGATAGCGCCTCTCCCTAGAAGGAAGATGATCCATTCCATGATTCTCAGCCTCCCAGTCGGACATCGACGTCACTAAATTCCACCCTACACGTCCTTTCGAGATATGGTCCAGGCTAAATAACTGTCTCGATGCCGTAAATGGATTAGAGAAAGTGCTTGAAATGGTGGAAACCAAACCGATTCGGTTCGTGACTTGTGAGATAGCCGTTAAATTTATCATCGGATCAAACCAAAATGCCGGTATTTCGGTCGAGGTGGTTGCAGGAAATGATTGATTGTCTGCAAAGAAAACCGCATCCAAAAATCCAGACTCTGCAATCCTGGCCAGTTCTTGATAATATGTGACGTTGCCGATCAACTCTATCGAAGATTCAGGCATCATCCAAGCGGCTTGGTGATGTCCACATCCATAGAGTAGCACTCCTAAATTTAATTGTTTAGCAGGTTTCAAATAAGGTACTCCGTTTCTATGAGAATTCTTACACTTTCGATATCCTGTTTAGAATTATTCTTTAGTTCATGGTCAATCCACCGTCCACTACCAAGTTCTGGCCAGTGATACCTGATGCTTCTTCAGATGACAGATACGAGACAAGTTGAGCAACCTCTTCGGGAGTCGTGACCTGCCTCAGGGGCGTAGTCCGGGCAATCAAATCGAAGACTTCGGGACTTGTCACTGAACTCGCATCAGTCATCTTTAACAACCCTCCAGATACAACATTGGCCCTTATCCCAAACTTTCCAAGCTCCGCGGCAAGATTGCGCGTAAATCCGATCAATCCCGCTTTCGCCGTCGTGTATTCATGGTAAGGCACTACAGGGTTTTGGAATAGGTTTGTCCCGATGTTGATGATACTCCCCTCAGATCTTTCAATAAATTGAGGGAGTACACTCTGGGAAACATTGAACGCTGCCTTGATTGTTCCGTCCAGTTGCTTCTGATAGTCGTCCCAAGAGAGGTGTTCGAATGCCTTCTGTGCCATCGGGTCAAACTTAAAATCTACTAACGCGTTGTTTACAACCACATCTACGTGACCATAGTGTTCCGTTGCTTTCTTAATTAATAAATCGACATCTTCTCGTCTCGTCACATCACCATAGATAGCTATTGCATGTTCTTCCCCTAACATTTGAACCAACTCATTTGCGGCTCTTCTACTTTTATAGTAGTTGATGACCACTTTGAATCCTTTCTCTACCAATACTCTAGCGATTGTGGCGCCTAATCCTCTGCTACTACCTGTTACAAGTACAACTTTACTCATCATTGTGATCTCCTTTTTGTCTAGATGATTGTATTGTCTATAAAAAAACACAACTTCTCGCGTGAGAGAAGTTGTGTACAAGCAAAAGATACATGGCAAAAAGGAAATGAATCCATTTGCGGATGCAGTCATGTTCACACTTCCCTACGCTAGTACTATCTAGTTCAGGTTCGAAGGGTTCGAGTTTTAACTCGTCTCAGTTCAATGAACACCCCTAGTGATGCTATTCAGTTCTAGCTCAATGTATAGCAAGAGGAAAAAAATGTCAAGGTGGTTGAATGGTAATCTCTCCTCCTAGTTCAACAAAAGGCAGCTGATATAGAAAAATCGCAACCATCTGCAAATATAGGTCAGAGTTATTCGTGACAAAATTAAGGATGTAATCTGTTCGATTGTTGTACGATTCGACGATTACAGTCTGAAATTTCGACTTCTTCCCTTCAAATTCTCTGCGGTCTCAGCTAACTCTTTTACGAAATGATTCATCGTCTCGCTCGTTACAGACAACTGTTCAGTAGCAGCGGCGACCTCCTCATTTCCTGCAGTGCTCTCCTCAGAAATTGATGCGATATCTGAAAGAGCTTTCTGAATGACTTGCTGGTTAGACTTCACACGGTCGAATCTTGTTTGCATCGAATGACTTAACGTCCTCATTTTTTCAACACTCGTTTCCATCTCTTCAAAAGATGTCTTGGTCAGTTCGAGCGTTCGTTTCCCGTCTTCAGTTGACTTTCTGCTTTCTGTGAATACGGCGTCCAGTTCTACTGAATTTCGTTTAACGTTAGTTGCGATTTCTGAGATCTCGCTCACAGACTAAGAAACGTCATCCGAAAGAGTCCTTATCTCGGCAGCGACGACTGCGAATCCTCTTCCTTGATCACCAGCTCGTGCTGCCTCGATCGCAGCATTGAGTGCAAGTAAGTTCGTCTGTTCTGAAATTTGACGGATCAACGTTACGAGCTGCGTTACTTCATCCGCTTGTTTCTCAAAATCTTTTACTTGTACTTGTGACTGTTGAATTTGGCTATATATACGAGACATTTGCTCGACCGCCTCCTCCATGAGACGCTGACCCGAGACGGTCGCGTTCCCAACAAAATCCGCCTGATGGCTCACTTCATCACCTTCTTTGGCCGCCGAGCTGACTAAGGTAGAGAATTCATTCATGTGTTCATGGAGTCTCATCGTCAACGTACTTTGATTCTCAACCCCACTTTCGATTTCCTCCATCGTATAGGCAATTTGGCGAGAGGCTTCGTGCACTTCTACAGATATAGCAGCAACATTCCCACTCTCTTCACTGACGGTCTGAGAGGAGTGTTGGATGCTTGCCACGAGTTCCTTTAACATCTTCGTCATCTTCGTCATCGAACTGGTCAATCGCATAATTTCATCATCGTTCTTCAAAGAGAGTTTACTGATCACGATTTCCGCCTCACCTAGATCTCCGTTTGACACATGGTTCGCTACTTCCTCTAACACGCCCATAGGTTTAAACTTCCAATCTAGGTAACCCCAAATAAAGGTGACTGCTAATACCATGAGAACCATTAAGCCGACGAGTATTTGAGGCGCCATCTCCTTCAGTACCCCGCTCGAGATGTAACTCACCTTCGAAGCGTCTTTGTCCAACCCAAGCACACCGATCACTTCTCCGTTGTGTTCGATCGGCACCAACACCGAAACATAATCCCCAAACTCATCATCATGAATCACATCCGTGGCGATTTCTTTACCATTGTATGCAGCTCGTACATTTTTTATCGAAGTCGAGGACAACTTCTCCCCAATCGGAGAGACCACACCCGCCTCTGCCCCATCAATCATGATACGTGCCTCTTCGCCCTCTATCGCCACTATATAGGCATACATGGCTCCGATTTGCTCTCGGTAAGTGTTCAGCTCTTCCCTGTATTTCTTGTACTCCTCATTCTCGCTTGGATGGCGGCAAAGTCCTCATAAGTTGCGGTATCCATGCTTTCTCAGTATGGTGTAGCATCATCTATCATCATTGATTGGATCGTATTCAAAACGGTGTTCTTAGATCCAACATATTGAAAAACTCCAAACAAGACAATAAATAGTAAAATAAATCCAAGCATTACTTTTAATACACTTGCTTTCAACGTGCCGCGCTTCTTTTTTCTCATTCCCGAAAACCTCCTCTTTCCAATTTAACTATCGAACGATTAGTCAAAGGATTGAGCGTTCTTTTTTGAGAACTCAAAAGTGAGTGTATCGGAATATATAGAATATTATCCGATTCGAAGCTAACGATAGGTCTGGATGTTTGCTTTTAGATTTTTTAATTTGATGATACGAGAGTTGTATACATTCGACATCGAAATATACACAACCCTTGATCATTTCGCGTACCTTGTTTTTGAATCAAAAGTACGGGAAAATAATACAAGACTAGATTCCTGTCTGTAGATTATGTATACACTAAAATGTAAAGTGGTGACATTGATGCAATCAAGCGAAACAAAAGTAAAATCATTTCGTGTCTCTGAAGAAGTGACCGAACATATTCAACGTCTAATGCAAGAACGACAACTAACGACGAATCAATTGTTTGAAGAATTCATTCAATTGGCTGATAAACAATCACCAGACCCATTAATCGATGAAGAAAATAGTGTACTTGAAACTACACTTCATCAGATCGCTTCACTCTTTCAAGAACGAGCGCTTCGCTTAGAGAAGCAACAAAAAGAAACTCAACGCATGACAATTCAATATACTGAAACAATACGTGAACTTGAAGACAGTGTTGTGAAGGAAAGTGAAGAACTTCATCGAGAATATGAAGCTAAAGTCATGCAACATCAGGAAGAACTAGAACAACTTCAACAGCAATTGGACCAACTACATACAGATAAACAAAACTTACTAAACGCACTGGAGTTGGAGAAACAATCAGCGAAAGAAGAGTTGAAGGTTCATAAAAAGACGATCTTTGATTTGGAAGGGACTATTCGAAAGTTAGAAGAGAGTCAAAAACAATTAAATCGTCAAAACCAGAGTTTAATGGATGCAGTGGATGAATTAAAAAGCAAATCCCGTCGAAGTGATCAACTCGAAGAAGAGAATCAAAAACTTCACTTAGAAGTGCAACTTCTTCGACGCGAGAAGGAGACGCTTGAGAAATCGATAAGTGAGCAGATAGAGTTAGCTGTTCTAAGGGAACGAAACAAATCATTGGATAAGTCCTAAAAATTAGTAACGCACTTTATTTTTTTGCTTTAAAGAGTTATTCATTTTCAATAAACAAATAACCTGTATGAAGCAATTGGAGTTTAATCTACAAACATTCGCTCCAACATCAATAACTTATGCTAAATGAAAATAATAAAGAGGAATCATTATATGCATTATATTACTAATGTTGAAATTTTATTTGAATCCAATTCTTCGGGAGAACCCTTCCCACTCCATGAATTAGCAGAAAAGCAATCAACACAATTGGTAGAGATACTTGAAGATTCTGATGTAACAGGCAATCTACATTACATTATTACTTACAATGGTGGTCATCAAAAAAAAATTATTCTTCCAAAAAATAAACCTAGCAATGATTGGGGCTTTGAAATCGAAGCATTCCTCTACAGGTGGAAACTTCTTTATGAACTTCACTCACGCAGATATATTGTATACGATGAAAATAACCAACCAACCACAACAAGTAAATTAAGTGAGTCAGAATATCAAAATCTACTAAAAGATTTTGATATATATTTCGATTTCGATTCTAATTTCAGACAAAACTTGTTGCAAACCAATACTTATTTTGATCCCTTTTTAGATGAGAAAGTCCTTGTGAAAGAATCACTTACAGCTTTTAAGAGGATTATCTTCGAATTAGATTTAGTGTGATTAAGTGAGGAGAGTAGTTATTTTTAGCTATCATAAATCGAAAACTAAACCGAGACTACATAGTCTTACGTATTCATTCTTCCCGACCGAAGGATGAAATACATTTGGAATAGGGATATGTCTTTGATAATTTCATTTACACATGTAAGGACAAAGGTACATGGTTTGTCTTTATTCTTATTTTACTTATCCTACTAGTTTCTCTACATTATATCTACAAAAGGCTTCGGGATATTATAAACTACTCAAAACGTGAATTGAGACTTGAGTTATGTAAAATTCTTGAGGAGATGCACTTAAATCTACTCATTCAAGAAAATAGTCGTGAAGCACCTTCAACACGATCACTGAAGTTATTGAAGAAAGCAAGACGCTATCGTCACTTTTGAACTATCATAACTCCATTAATACTCAAATTTTAGTGTCCCGTTCCATAGTAACTGCTTTCAACCACTTTCTCCTTGTTGCATGTACATGAATACCAAATATCTATGTGATTATCCCTGATATAGCCCATAGAAAAAGGAGTACGATTCATTTCTTTATGAAATGAGCCGTACTCCTTTTCTTAATTCAACTTCATTTTATGATCTCACACGTAAACCGCGCGCCTTGAATCGATTACGCTTTTCTTCCAACCTTACTTTCATATCGATAGAGAACGCACTTTCAGGATTAGTATAGGCTCGGCGTGCAGCCATGCTGAGCATTTTAGCCACATCCTCTACCCGGTCCTCTGATAACTCTTTAGCCAAAGAGCCGACAAAGTTGCGTGCCTCCACTCGATTACAAAGCGATTCGGGGACCTTAACATCATGACTCAGAACAAGCGCCAGTTGAGCTGTCTCTTGACGATAACTTGTCCCACCAAATTGCATACGATCTTGTTCACGCAATAGTTCTTGATAAAGTCGCTCATGTTTCCTCTTTGTCATCGGTCACCCTCCTCTTCGTTTATTTTCTTTATTATATACCCTTTTCCTGAAAAATTCGACTTAAGTCATGTACATTACAAAACGGGTCGTTCCAGGTCATGTTTGACTTGTACTCCTCTACAAGCTCGAGGAGTTTGTTTTTATCGCAGAGCTTCAACAAATTGGTGTTCTCGAGATCTTCCAGGTCCTTCTGACGAGAAGAAAAGATTTTCGTACACGCCAACAGTTCAATGTCTGGGATATACACATCAATTGCTTCAAATAACCCTTCAATCTTATGTCGAAATTCTTCTTCCTGAAAATCTTCACGTGGAGGGAATTGAATCACACCCTCGACAATTTCAATTTCATATTCTTGAAGTGCATCTTTCAATTCAGTTGTCACGACACCCTCTGTTACTCGAATATCTATATCTCGAGTTGGTCGATACTCCATTTCCTTACTCATCATTTCAATGAAGAGAAGGATACCTGAAGCACCTACTACAACAAATTCGACGTTAATATTTTTCGCGGCACAAAACGTATCAAGGACGAGCAGGGTGTCGATGATATCCTCAACATCTTTGTACTGATTGGAATAAGACATGATTGCCCCCGATTCACAAAACCTTACGTAAGCCCCGTCAACATATCGGGTCTACGTCTTGCTTATTTTGTATTCAAATAGGCATTGAGAGCCCGACGAATAATTTCATCTTCAGACACATGCTCTTTTTTAGCAGCTTGTGTTAATCCGACATACAATGGATCTGTTAAATCTGAAAAACGAATTTGTACCTTCATAGGTTTTACAGTAGAAGAATTAGCTTCAATGACACGCTGCTCTTGACGCTCGATCAACATACGCTTCACTTCACGCAACTCTTCACGTGTCATCTCATAAACTGTTTTATCCCCATTTGCTGTGTAGTATTTCTTATCATCTAGTAATGCGAGCTTTGGGTCTTCCGGCCATGATAGGAGTTCCGCTAACTTAGTCGCACTAAAATCTTGTTCAATCGTTTTTTGTAAAATGTTTGGACCAAACGTATTCCAAAACGAGACAAATCGATTCACTTGAGAATGAGACATCCCAATCTTCGCTAAGAAATCTGTCCAATTCCCTTCTTCTTGTTTAAATTCCTTTTTTGTTTCCGGATTCCGGAACAAACTATTTGCATGCGCAAGAATACGACACTTTTCGACAAAACTCGTCGCCTGAATCGCATCAATGTGATTATAGTATTGAACAATGCCTTCCATGTCTTCGGGCAATTTTTTTGTAATAATACGAGAAAGTCCGGTTGCTGGTAAGGATTGATACGGATTCGTGATGGTCGTCGTTGCAGAAAATTCTTTGACCGCTTCCACTTGATCCGTACGATCTTCACTAGATTGTGTACTTTGTTTCACCGGTAAATTGGCACTGAATGTCGAAATTTTTGGTGTATGTTTTTTACGAGGGCGACTCATAAAGAAAGTACCTCCTGGGCAAGTTGTAAATAAGCATCCGTTGCGGGACTTTTATGATCGATCACAGGTCTAGATTCCCGTTGTAGGGTTTGTACCTTAACGGCATACGGGATTGTTGTAAGGACGGGAATCCCGACTTCTTTCCCGAGTTCCTCAAGTTCCTCTACCGTCGTCGTATCCCCTTTAGAGCGTGCGCTGACCATTGTCGGAATAAAGGCTGCGATATGAATATCTTCCCGAAATCGTTTCATTTCTTCTAACTCTTCAGGAGCCGAGTATACCGCGTCCATCGAAAACTTTTGCATCTGTACAGGCATGATAATTCGATCTTGTGCGACAAGGGCGCAACGCGCATAGGGATTCAACGCTGACGTCGAACCTGGACAATCGATTAAACAAATATCAAATAGTTCATCTAGTTTGGCCAATTCTTCACTGAGTCGATACTCATAACCAATTTGACTCGTTAAATCACTCGGTGAAGCAGACCGTCTTGTTGGAACTAAGTAAATCGTTCCAGTCTCATATTCACAAGTAACGATGACTTGTTCAATCGGTGTATAAAACGGATCGTTGTCTTCGAGTAGACAATCCAATAGTACCTTCCCTTCATAGTCGTTCGTCAGACCTAAGCCATTCGTTGAAGACGCCTGATCATCGGCATCAATCACGAGTACACGTAAGCCGTCCCGTGCGTAGGCATGAGCTAAATTGATGGTCGTCGTTGATTTTCCAACTCCACCTTTACGATTGTACAATGCGATTTTCTTCATGACTGTTCTCCTTGTTCATCTGTGGCTTCAATTATATTGTCTGATACAGTTCGCTCAATCATTTCAGCTAGTAACTCACTGACACTACGATTATGTGCATGGGCATACTGTTGAAATTGTTCCGAAAGATTGCTTGGAATACGCGCGGACAAGATCGAAGATGACTTTTTCTCTTGCTGAAAAGGTTTCACTTTAAGAGGTGTATGAGTGTTCTCTTTTCGAAGATCACGAATCTGTTTGACCGTGAGCTCTTCGACCTGTCTCCTTTCACCATTAATATATAACCCTTGCTCGACGACCTCGTCGACATTATCGAGATACATGAGTTCAAAAATTTTGGATGCCGGTAGACTTGTTAGCGATGATTCGAGCGGATGCAGGGTCTCATAGGCTTTTATATATCGTGAGGCAAGTGAAGCGGACATAGAGACCGCTTCTAAAAACATCCCCCACTCTTTTTTGTCATGCATCTCAGAACGGGCAATCACTAGACGTTTCCCAATCTCAAATACGGAAATGGTTTGTACTTTGGCAAGTTCATTGATTTCATGGACGAGGTCCTCAACTTCCTTTGAAATCGGCAGCTTTTGAACCAGTGAACTGATATTCGTTAAACCACTTTGATAAGGGTGCTGCTCACTCGGTTTGATTTTATGAATGTTACGATTTCTGGCTTTCATACAGAATCACCTCTGGATGTTCGAATCTTTTGTGCCAACTCTCGAAACGGTTCCGATAACTGTTTTGATTCTTTGGAGCGGTATTGAATGACACTTTTTCCACTATCCGCTGCTTTTTCAATAAATGTCGATCGTTTGATGACAGGTAAAATAGGCAACGATTCAGCCAATGCAATTTGTTCCATCGCTTCGAAATATTCTTTGTCGGCTTTTAACATATGATCCATCGCCACAGGTAAGACCCCGGCAATCTCTAAATCGGGATTATAGAACTTTTTCACCTTTTGTACGGTGCGAATGGTACTTCCTAGCTGATCAAAGACAAGCTTTTTCGGCATAAACGGAATAATGGTCGTATTGGCAGTCGACAAGACGACTTTTGAGAGTTCGTTAATCGAAGGAACTGAATCTAAGATGACCCAATCAAATTCATCTTCAAGCGGTGCAATCATATCCTTTAAAAGGAAGAGCTTATCTTGCTCAGAAAGTAAATTGATCAATCTTGCATTTCGTTCATTTGAAGGAAGAAGACTGACATGATACGTTTCGTCATCAAACAAAATATCTTTGATATCCAAATTTCGTGTATGTACATCAAACATGGTCATATATTTGATCGTATCGGATTCTTTTAACATTAGTTTGCTAAGAGAACCTTGAGGATCTAAGTCGATGAGAAGAACACGTTCCCCTAACTCTCCTAATGCATAGGCCATGTTCAAGGAACAGGTGGTTTTTCCAGATCCACCTTTCGAAATGTAGAACGTTAATATGTTCATGCCCTCTCCCCTTTCTACAAATAATGATGGCACAGCATCCATTAAAATTCAATGTTTTATCTAGATGATAGTGTATTTTATAGAAAATAACTTGTATACAAACGGAGTGATGATTGTATACTACTTTTTAAGTTGTATACATTTCGATGTCGAAATGTATACAACTCTTCTGTAAACAAAAAAGATGTATCTGCTAGTGAGACACATCTTGCCTTATACCTAAATGATATTAAACCATTTGGGCTTTCAATTTATTAATACGATTCAGCTCAAAGGAGTCTAATTCTCCAATCGCTTTATAAAGAAAAGTAAAATAATCTTCAGCCGCGTCAAGAAGTATAGAAATAAAGTGTTGTTCTTCGATTCTCATCTTATTATCATCTACCGAAAACAAAAGCAATTGAGCATCAAGTTTTGACATTTCTATTGTGATCGGTTGATTTGGGAAAGAACATTCTGCTTTCCCAGCATTTTGATAATCTTCAATCAGGTTAATTAGATATGGCCACAAACTACTTATCTCGTCCCAGAAACCATACGGGATAATTACTTTCCAACCAATTTTAATAAAAATGACACCATCTACATAAAAAAGATCTTTCTCATCATTGAACTTTTTAATAGATTTTAAGAGGTTCTCTGCGTCTTCCCGATTGCCTTGAATCGATATATAGTACTCATCTGGATTGAGTGCGAGATTCCCTAGATCTTCAACATCTCTTTTCAAAAGAAGACTCTCGATGTGTAATATTTCTTTCAAACCATCACCTTATCCCTCAAGACTAAGTTAGAACACATATTTTTCAGTAGCAAAAAGTATTTATTGCAAAAACGAACTGGAATCTTAGAAAAGTCCAGTTCATTAAGACAATAATTCACGAAAAATTTAAGTATTCATTAAATATCAAATAAAAGATTTGGCACTTTCGTCATTAAAAGTCTGTGTTTCGACATACAAAGCATATTTTTTGTGATGTTGCATTAACTCTCTATGTGTTCCAAGCCCTGTAACTTCACCATTATCTAAGAATACAATTTGATTTGCGTTTTTTATTGTAGATAGTCGGTGAGCAATTACAATAGTCGTTCGATCTTCCATCAATTTGTTTAATGCATCTTGAACAAGAAGTTCGCTTTCACTATCTAAACTCGATGTTGCCTCATCTAGCAATAGGATTTTAGGGTCTCTTATAAACGCTCGGGCAATAGCTAGTCTTTGTTTTTGTCCACCAGATAACTTAACTCCTCTTTCACCAATATTAGTACTGTATTTGAAAGATAGATTATTTATAAACGTATGACAATTTGCAAGTTTTGAATAATGAATTATCTTTTCAAAACTAGGAGGAGACTTCAAACCATACGTAATGTTATGTTGGATACTTCCATTCATCATAGAACTGTCTTGCATAACATAACCGATCTTGCTTCTCCATTCTCCTAGAGAATAATTATAGACTGATTCATTACCAAATTTAATATCTCCATTACAAGGATCGTACATTCTTTCGATTATATAAAACAGTGTTGATTTCCCTGAACCTGAAGGACCGACAATAGCAGTAGTTTGATTATGTGGAATTTTTAAGTTAATATTACTCAACACCATTTTTTCATCTGAGTAACCAAAGCTTAAATCCGAAATAATCAAATTACTTTTAACATTATCTAAAGCTTTTTCTACCTTTGGAATTTCATCATTTTCTTCCTTAGGTAAGGTGTAGATTTCATATAGTCGTTCTGTCGAACCCGAAGTTTTTTTATAGTCTGTATAAAAAGAAGAGATTGAAGCCATGGGAACTATTGATTGAATTAAGTAAAAGATAATCGCAATAAAAGATCCTGTAGAAATCTCTCCATTGGATACTCTTAATGCTCCATATCCTATAATAATTAACAACATAAGTATCATTGTACTCGAGACAATTGGTGAAACTATCGCTTGTACTTTTGCCTCTTTTAAATTGAGTTTAAATAAGTCTTGTAACTTACTTTTCCCTTGATTGAACTCAATATCTTCAGCATTATGACTTTTGACCAATCTAATCTCTGAAAGTACCCTATTCAATATTCCTGTAAAGTTTGCCATTTCATCTTGCAACTTTATTGAAATTTTGTAAGTGATATTTCCTATGGGCAAAATCACAAATAGTGTGACAGGAATTACTGTAAACATAGCTAGTGTAAGTTTCCAATCTAGAATAAATAACATTACGATTGAACCTGTAATAACTATGATTTGAGAAAAAATATTCGGTATTTTTTCAGAAACGAAACTGTTCATAGTTTCAATGTCATCTGTCAATCTGCTCATAATATTTCCTGTATCATTATTATCAAAGTAGTTAATTTTCAATTTAAGAACACTTTCCCACATTGCTACTCTTATATAGTAAATAGCATTGGCTCCTATGTAGCTGAGGAGATAATACACTATTCCAGATATTATTAAGTTCGCTACGAAAAAACCTAATAATAAGTAAATCATGTCCCAATTTATATCATTTGAATTAAATGAATCAACAACTTTTTTTGTCATAAAGGGAACCGTCAGGCTAAGTAGCGACGAGAATATTGATAAAGTCACACTCACAATTATCATTTTTTTTGGCCATCTAACTAGTTTCAATAATTCTAACAAGTGATTTTTTTTCATTCCAGACTCCTTTTTTAATGCATTTTAAAGAAGTAAAAGTTTTAACATTCAAATTTCAGACTATAAATATATTTTGTAAATAAGATGTGTTTTCATTTGATTGATTTAATAAGACTAAATATACTCCTGAAGTCCCAGTTAAAATACCTGTCTTATTAAATTGAAATTCTTCGTTATTATATCTTTCAATATCTTTAAAACCGAAACGATTATTTGGGTTGTAATGTGTATTAATTTTGTTGATTAGTTTCTCTTCAATTTCATTAAAGATAGGATCTTGTGATTTTTTTTTCATTTCTGTGATTATATAGAGAACTCCGGAAATGCCATGACAAAATGTCGGAGAAGTTAAATCAATTTTTTTGAGCATCTCTGTATACTTGTAAAATTGATCCATTGCATAATTTTTAAATTCTTCATTCCCCATAAGGTCGCCAGCAGACCATATTGCGTTTACAATCATTAGGTCTCCGTAACACCACGTAAAATTAATTGAATCCTTGGCTATACTATTTGAAAAGTTAATATAGTTTTCAAGAGGCATCTTTTTATCCCAGTAGACATAATCTCCTTCACGATAACTATAGTTTATTAACCATTGAGTTAATTTGAATATAGTTTCATAGGTCAATGTAATTATTTCGGGATTATGCTTTGTAATTAAAATTAATGAGTTTAAAACTCCTGTGATTCCATGGGAATGTCCTAGATTGAAATTACCATTGGGATATGCGTTTTTTTCATCCGATGAATTATAAAATTAAGTGCAATACCTGAACGTGAACGCAAAAAAAGCCCACAGCGATGGCCTCGTTTAGAATGAAGTTACGACACAAACATTCAGACGGAGGAATCGCTATGAGCTACACCCATCTTACCACAACGGAGCGCGTGAAAATAGAGACCTATCTGGAGCTCGGGATGTCCATCCGGTCCATCGCGAGACGGATCGGGCGACAGCCCTCGACCGCCTCTACGCAGGAAAAATTGCCTTCTCCACCATCTACCGATGGGTCTATGCGGGACAGATCGACGTGCCCGTGACCGTGCTCCGCCAGAAGGGGAAACGCCAAAAGCCGGTCGAAACGCGCGGTCGCATCAACGTCGGTCTCCCCATCTCGAAACGGCCGCCAGAGGTCAGGGATCGCCGGACGTTCGGGCACTGGGAGCTCGACACCGTCGTCTCCGGACGAGGGAAGTCGAAGGCGTGCGTCGCGACGTCCGTCGAGCGGAAGAGCCGGTTCTATCTCGCCCTGCCGATCGCGGACCGCACCGCGGCCTCGATGGACGCGGCGATCCATGCGGTGCACGGCGCCTTCCCGGAAGGCACGTTCGAGACGGCGACGACGGACTGGGGCAAAGAGTTCAGCGGTCACGAGCGCATCCAGGCGTCGCTCGGCGTGCCGATGTATTTCGCCGACCCGTATTCATCGTGGCAACGGGGGAGCAACGAGAACGCCAACGGGCTCCTCCGCGAGTTCTTCCCGAAAGGAACGGATTTCGCGGAGGTCACGCATGACGAACTCAAGGACGCGCTGGCCAAAATCAACGGGCGACCGAGGAAGTGCCTGGACTGGAAAACCGCACACGAGGCCTTCACCGAGGAAGTGTCGCGCTTAATTTGACAAACCGTCTTAATTTAAATACTTTTCAAAGAATTGTAAACATTTATTTCTCCGTATCCAAAATTGCTTGTTTTTCTTTTCTGAGGGACTTCTGTTTTTAAAATTTCAATTATTGTATTGATTTCTGGCTTATATTTATATAAATCAAGGTAATGAGAAATAATTAACCCAATCGCTCCCGAAACATGTGCTGCCGCCAGACTAGTACCATAATTTATTACATAACCGTCTTTGTAACCTAAGTTTTTCTGTAATGATTTCATTGTGTTCACTTTAATAGGAAAAGTAGTTAGTATGACATTCGAAGAATCGATATTTTCTTCAAATCCTTTCCCACATGGCGCAGCAAAATCTACTTCACCATAATTTGAGTAACCTGCTAAATCACCATTAATATCCGTTGCAGATATTTTTAGTACGTTTTCATGTTGTTTTGAAACAGGGATGTGGGGTAATAAGTTTTTTTCTAAGTTTATCGAATGGTTACCGGCAGACGTGACTACAATTATATTATTCTCTTTAGCCTCATTAATTAAATCATTCATAATTTTGAGTACGTGATCATTTTCTTTTAAATTCAAATATGCAGTCATACTTAAGTTGATAACATCTACATTCATGTTTATTGCGTATTTAAAAGCGCGCAACATGCAATGAATTTTAAAACTTTTTGTATTAGTAATCTTACAAATAAGAAGAGATACGTTAGGTGCAAGGCCAATATTATATTTACTTCCAGCAATTACACCCGCCACCATAGTCCTATGACCCTCCATATCGTCTATTTCTGAGTTAATTGCTTCAAAATTATAAGAATTAGACATATCAATAAATTTGAAAGCTTCGTGAGAAACCTCTATCCCACTATCAATAATAGCAATTTTCACTCTTCTATCACCTTTGGAAATATCGTAGCTTTTTCCACTATTAGTGATTCTTTTTTATGTTCCACGGTATTGAAAAACTCATAAGGACTCTTCTAATTGATTTTTCTGCGCTATTTTATTTTCAATATATAAATAATTCATAATCTCATTATACAGTTCTTTCTTTTGTTCATCCGTTTTAATATTTCCTTCAAGAACCATTTTTGAAAGTGATTTATCTTCTTCAAAAAAAAGTTGGTGAGAATTATAAATATCTAGTAAATCAGGATGGTTTTTTGAGATTTTTTCTACTTTCACGTTGATTTTTCTTTGTGGCGTTCCATACCCAAGACAAGTGTACGCTGATACGATAATATCTATCAACAGATCAAAAATAATCATAAAATATCCCCCATTAATTTATTTATCCATTAATGGAATTTTAATACTAAAATATGATGAAAACAATTCATTTATACCCTTTATATAGTTTTTTTTCTATTACTTACCTATTGAGTGGTTACAAGTCAATAAACAGTATCAAACTTAGTTAAAACCTGATTTAAGTATGTTAATGTATCTTTTATAAGTTTTGGATAAATCATATTCTTACACCAGTATATTTATAAACAGAAAAAGACTAAACCACATTCTTATGAGTTAAAAAGATTAAATAGAATGAATAAGAATTAAAGAAAGATTAGAAGAATTAGAAAAAATATAAGTCCGAAAATCCTTTTGACACCAACGTTTTCGAGAGATAAAGAAGATTGTAAATATGTCAGATATAGTTTCTTTTATTCAGAGGGACTTTTTTTTTTTCATTTCGTTTTTGATAAATCATATCTATAAGCTAATTTTATTCTGTATAAATTTGAAATAAAAGAAATTGTATTTGATTTTTTTCCTGAGATGTAAAATATAAAAATGACCTTATGAAACAAGGGTCATATACGATGTCTTTTGATGGAATGAATCAAAAGACGGATATAGATTCTGGATGTTTTCATACAATTTTTCAAAATGAGGCATGCCAAAAAGACCATCATGCGATCGTCAATTTTTCCACTTTATGTTTTAGTTGTTGATGAAGGTAAAGAATTGGCTCATTGAAGAAGAGTTGATGCTCACTTGAATGAATTAAGTCTTCACGATGGTGAAGAAACGCTTGTTTCAAGTCAGCCAAGACTTCACGGAACGCTAATGCACCGAACGTATCACTCATAGAGTAGAGAGATTCCCGGCTTACTTTCAGTACATCGAAATCGAAGAACTCACCAACGCGCTTGCGCAACTCGAACCAAGCAATTTGAGCGTCTGAACGCTCCTCTTCTCGGATGACTTTACTGTCTTGAGACTTATCTAACGTCAATTCAACAAGGACTGGACGCGTAATATCTTGAACGCGTTTTTTAAGCGTGAGATTTTGCTTCACTACATTTAAGAAATGACGGCTGTCTTCTACAAGGGAGACTTGAAGGAACTTCAAACGATCCATCATCTTTTGAATGGCAAGTTTGTGGCCACAGTATTTAGGCAAGAAGCCTTTAATCTCGTCATAGGTAAGGATGGCTTGGTCATGTGATTGAACATGGATATCTTTTTCTACTTGTACGAGTGTACGTAACGCAAGACGCAAGGCATTCACGTTATCAAGCGTGAGAAGTTCGGAAAGAAGGTCATGCCAAATAGACGTGTACCCGGTCTTCGAAACGACAGAGGGTCCGTCAACAAAAAGGTCACGATAATTCTCAAGATAATCGGTTAGTTCAATCGAGAGCACTCCAGGGAAGTGCCGGACAAGCCGCAACAAGCCATGGCTCTCAAATGTTTTTAAGTTATTATGTAATGAACGGACAGACGTATGAGCGGAATAAGCTAGCTCTGTATCTTCCATAAACTCAATCTTGCCTTGATCATCTGCATAAGAAAGAAGTGTGAGGACATGGCGAATCCGTGACTTTGTCCACTTAAAAGAAGTGAAGCATGTAGGGATGTTATAGTGATGCTGTTCATAGCGATAGTGATCAGCGCGTTTCGTCCAACGAGTCAAGCCACTCATCGCGACGAGTAGTTTGTTTGCAACTAAAATGTGACGGTTTCTGTAAATCATGTACCCTACACCTCCTCTATCCTAGAATATGCTAGTTTCAGTATCTTGTTCTTTCGAGATAGTGTCAAAGTGCGGGTTTGGTACGATGAATCGCGACTAAATTTGATGAAACGTTGATATTAAGCCATTTTAGAGCTATAAAAATGTGTCATTTCAGTACGATGGTTTGCGACCAAATTAAGAGGAATTGCTTAAGAAAGCCATCTGAGAGTGATTCAGAGTAGAAATTTCATACGAAAAGTATTCAAAATGTCGTTTCAGTACGACGGTTTGCGACCACTTTAATAAAAGTGTCGTTTCAGTACGACGATTCACGACCAAAACAATCGAAAATGCGGTTTCAGTACGATGGTTTGCGACCATTTTTAAGTGACAGACACTTAATTTTTTTTCGATTTTTCATCAAAAAGTTGAGAATTGTCGTTTCAGTACGACAAATTGCGACAAAAACTAAGTAAATGTCGCTTCGGTACGATGATCTGCGACCAAATTAAGAGCCATGTCATTTTAGTACGGCAATTTGCGACCAAATTCAATTTAAATGTCGTTTCAGTACGAACTTTTACGACTCATTTCACATTAAAGTGAACGATTTTGTAAAAATGTTCTTTCTAAAGTACTCATAAGTGTCATTTCAGTACGAAGAGTTCATTTATCTGGGTAACAAAAATGATTTGATCACATCACTTAATTCTAGTTTGAAAGGATGGCGCTGATAGTTATACGCTGGCGTTCACCTATATTTATTCATCAATCCACCTAAAAAGCGTTCCATGTGAAACATAGACTAAAGAGCAAACATAAAAAAAGAAGAAGCCCTCAATATAGTAGGCTTCTTCTATGTTTTGTTTCTATTAAAGCAGCAATGTATCAGGATGGTTTAATAGCTCCCATGATTCGAGCGGGTAAAACGTGAAGAAGTAGTAGTCGCCCGAACGATGCCAATCTTTCAAAATAAATTCATGTTCCTTGATACGATCAAGATTTGCCTCAAGTTCCCGCAAGTTCTCTGACTTTCGTGATTTATTGAAGCGAATCGAATAAGTAAATTGACGCCAATGCCGACGAACCGGACTTTGTTCCCCTGTCTGAAGCGACGCAATGCGTTCTTTTTGAAGGACGAACGCCAAATGATACGCAAAGCTCCCTTTCAACTGTTCAATCTGTTCACCGTAGATACTGACGATTTGCTGCTTGAGTAGATCATCATACACTTCTTCAGCTACTGTGACGATGACCTGACTATCCGCAAGGGTTGTGGCGTTTTTGATGGTAACGGAAGAGAAGAGGCCACGGATAAAGAAATCGCCTTCTTCATTGTGCCCAGCTACTCGATAATAACCAAGTTTCATAAGGCGTTTTGTTGTTAAGTCATAGCTCTTCCCGCTCTTGTTGGCATAGAGTTTTTCCACTAATTGAACGAGTGGAAAGATAATCTTGCGACTCGTTTGAAATGAGATATCCCGGTATGACAAGATCTCGGTGAAGGCTTCGAAGTCTTTCGCGTCTAAATCAGGCACTTTACCGTTTAACTCTTGAATAAACTCTTTACTAACCAAAACAGAAAGGTTCTGTGGGACGCCATCTTTATATTTCGGAACGACCGAGTCGTAGTTTAAAAGCTCGAGGTTGAGCTGTGACGCGTCATTGAGCTTCTCATCAAGTTGTTCAGTCTTATTTTTGATGCGATCAGACATCCCGAAGAACGGAATATCAACAGCAAGTGTTGGTGAATGATGTGCTACGCGCTTAGTTGAATCAATTTCCTTTGCAACTTCCCCTAATATCATGAGCACATCTGTTTTTAACGTCGTAGTTTTTTGATTGACGGTTTTTTGAGACCAGTACGGATATGTGTGGATTAGTTGGTTTGGGTCTTCTGCCCACTCTTCAATCTCGGTGATACAGAGATTCATGTAATCTTCAATTGTTTTCACGTGAAACTCTTTGTAAAGTCCTTCAAAACCTGCAACTTTTACATAAGCTGAGATCATGTCGTGTTTGGCTCGAAGTTCTTTGTTATAACCACGATTTTCTTGATAATTTCGCACAGCTGTTTTTACCCAGCGTCGTTTTAGTTTCATAAAAGAGTAATAACGAATCTTCTTATAGGCGCTTTCGATATTTTCAAGCGCATAGTGCTCCTGATAAAGCGTTGCGACAAATTCATGAATATCGAAAATGGATACACTATGGAGGATCTCCTCCATACCATGCTGTTTTATCGTATTGACCGCTTGAGAAATAATGAGTTGTTGCGAGCGGCTGTTGGAGGATGAATGATTCTCCATGTTAATCACCTCTTCTTCACCTAATATAGCATATATTATATAAGACAGAGTTAAAATATTATTTCAAATACCGTAAAAGTATGCGCCGGCGCATACTTTTACGGTATTTGATAGATTTTTTAAAAGCAAAGTAGAAAAGATAAGGTGATAAAAAGTAACTTATTCATTTATTTCCAACAGAATGATGTTACTCTAAAATAAATAATTATCAATCAAGTTATTACTTACTACTTATAAAATTGTTTCAGGAGGAATAAAATGAATTATAGAGATTTGAAAAGCCGACTAATGCTCAGTGAAGAAGAATTTGAATTGTTTAGATTAAAATTTAATTTAGATAAAGATGAAGAAATAGATGCAGAATTAGTGAATTATATTGAAGATGTAATTACAAGAAAAAGAAAGTATAAAAATGAAAGCTCATTGATGGGGATTAGAATAGAAGGTCTATTCAACAAATTTAATTATGATATTAATTTTAATAATGTATTTAATATATTTGTAGCTGAAAATGGACATGGAAAAACTACAATTATTAAAATTTTAGTAGCCGCTTTAAAAAATGACCGTAAATCTTTACAAAACTTACCTTTTAGCAAAGTACATCTGACTTTTAGCAACGGTGAAGTAACAACTTTATCTAAGCATGATTACATAAATAAATTTAAGGAGTACAAAAATGTTCATTTTGATTCTTCAAATGATAAGAAGGATGATGAGTACTTAAAAAAATGGCTAGATTATTATTTAAAATTAAACAATAAAAAAAATATTGAACATAAAAGTACTTTTACTATTCAATCCAGAAATTCAAATAATGAAAATTCAAACAAAACAATAATATTTAAGAATGGTATGGGAAAAGATATAAATAGAAGTGTTTTTAATGGGCATACTCTTTTAAAAGAAGAAGTTAAATATCTTCCTACTTTTAGAAGAGTCGAGGCGGAATTAAGCGATTTATTACAAAATGAGACTGAATTCGAAAGTAATTTTAATAAATCAGAGTTAAAGTTTGGATTAAAAGATGTAGAATCGAGAATATTAGAAATCACTTCTCGATTAACGACGGAAGCATTTGAAACTCATTCAAAGATAAATGGCGAAATTTTGGGAGATTTATTGAGTGATAGTTCATTGACCATAAATAGTGAGCAAAGAAAAGAGATAACTATTGAAAAAATAAATATAATTACTGGAAGAATAGGGGAAAGTAATATCAAAGAGTACAAAAAGCTCACTGATTTTATCCTGAACTTAAACAATGATCATTATCAACATCAAAACAGAGATTTCTTAGAGTATTACTTATATCAATTAATTAAAATACATAATGGCCAAAGAGAAATTGATAATAAAATTAAAGCTTTTAGAGATGTATGTAATAAATATTTAATCAATAAAAGAATATTTTTTGATGAGATTATACCCTCACTTGTGATAGTGGACAGAGATGATGAAAAAGTGATCTCATTTTCCGAACTATCTTCGGGAGAAAAACAAATCCTTTCAATTTTTTCTGAGTTATACCTTGAGGAAAAAAGAAACTTAATATACATAATTGACGAACCAGAATTGTCGCTTTCAATTGCATGGCAGAAAGAAATATTGATGGATATATATTCTTCTGGAAGCGTAGCACTGCTAATAGCTACTACACATTCTCCTTTTATATTCAAAAATGATTTAGAATCTTATGCTAATGATTTAAATTCTTATAAGTCAAAATATGATAGTGGAAATGATGAGATAAGTATATATGAGTGAAACAAATGAGTTAGATTATAAAGGAAATATGGTAGAAGAAACGAAGCACGAAACAGTGATATATCATGAGTTACTACAAACAATAACTTTTCATAACTTAGAAATTGAAAGTAGTCTGTTTAGTTTTCATGAAGGTTTGGACGATTTGGAATACTATCCACATCGAATAAGAACATGGCTTCAGAGTCAAAGTATTGACAAAAAAGTTATTCCATTCCAATGTGGGGGACGGAAAACAGTAAAAAAGATTTACTTTAAGTTAGCTTTGGAAGATTCAAAACTAATTAATTCTTCATTATTTTTTATTGATAGAGACTTTAACTTTAATGAAGAAAAAATTAAAAAAATGTACGTAACACCAGGTTACTCTATTGAAAATTTATATGCAGATGTACAAGTTTTAAATAGCTTCCTAGAGGAACATGCAAAAATCTCAAATAATTCAATTGGGAACAATTTTGAAGAGTATAAAATTATCGAGAAATTTTATGAAGATAATCTTATGAAATCGCTCGAGGAACTAATTTTATTAAACGCTTGGTACAGTCTACAAATGAATAAGAAAAAAGAATTAGAGGCAATAAAGGAAAAAATAATTCCTGACTTAAAAAAAATTAAAAAAAGATCTCAAGTTCTCAACAAATTAAATGAATATGGAATTCCAGAAATCACAATTGAATTCCTTGAACATTATACAATTAATCCAGCTTCGTTTACAGAAACAGAATTTGAAGCAGAATGTAATAGAATTAAAGAGAACATATTATTCAATACTAGAGGTAAATATGTAGAGGAAATAATCTCAGACATCTACAAAGAAATATCAAAAGAAATGTGTAGCCCAAGCAAATTAAACATTTCGATCAGGCCAATAACCAATCAGATAAGTGTAAATAGTATCAAGAGATTACTAAGTCATCATGCTATAACTCCGAATTGTTTGTTTCAATATCTACAAGAAAATGTTTATAAGGGTTCTCCTGGTGTATTAAGACAAACTGAATAGATTGTTAACAGATGAGAAATAGTTCAATTGTTCTAAAAATGAAATAAAGCTGTTTTTAAGAATCTATACTAGTATTTTCGGTGTGAATTGAAGGTAAGAATAGAAATATATAATTACATTAAGTTACCTTTTGAACCTGCCTCCGGAATATATCCGGCTCAGGTTTTTTTGTCGCTTCTTGATACGATGATTATTTTAGTAATAAATATCTGCGCAGTTGAGAAAGTTAATTTTTCGGAATATGTCTGGGAATATGCAGTGCTAACGTTCGCCTGATATACATGACGCTGAAAGAATAAATATCGAAAGTAGGAGGAGAATTGCGGTCAGTGGTTATTTTTCATTGAAAACGACGCTAACTGGCTCTTGTGCGCTATCCTCCTGAATGAAGTAGTCTGGAGGTTGGTGACGGTAAACTCAAGGACGCGTTCGTTAAGATCAACGGGTGGCTAAGGAAGTACCTCGGCTGGCGAACAGTAAACGAGGCCATTCAACGATGAAGTGTTGCGCTTAATTTGACAAACCGTTATTTACAAATATTCTTCACTTGAAAGTACATTCTACCATTTAGTACTATTAGTAGTATAAAAATGTTAGAGGTGAGTTCGATGTATATATTTCATCCTCCAATTTTCAAAGGGGATTACGGAACAAGTTTCGGAGAGTCTTGGGAGATTTTTTGTCAGAAAATTTTAACTTTGTATTATGGAACAATGGAAATAGAAAAAAGAGAGCCACCTGAGAGCGGAGTTGACTTATTTTATAAAGATAAAAAAATTGCATTTCAATGTAAGGGCACAATTGATGAGAGCGGAAAATTTAACCTTACTAATGCAAAAAAATCATTAGAAAGTGCATTAAAAATACAAAATGAATTGGGATGGGAAGAGTATATTTTATGTATTAATGGAGATATTACAGGGGCGCAGAAAGAAAAGTTAGAGAAAGTTTATAAAAACATAAAAGTATTTAGCAAACCCTTTTGGATAAACATTTGTGAGAAGCATCCTGAAAAAGTGCAACAACATTTTCGGAAAATCGTAGATGTACCTTCGGAATATGTAAACAATACAATACAACGAAGCATTAAAATTCCACCTCGAGTAAAAGAACTTTTGAAAGATAAAAGATCATGCTTTAAAGTTCTATTTTATTCGGTTAGATTTGATGGCTTCTTTCAAATTAACATCCATCCTGAGATGAAAATATCTGAGCTATTACAAATGATTTATAGTCTTTACGGAATACCATATACTGGCTCTGTACAAAGTGAGGGAAGCATTTCTATCGAATTGATTCATGAAGATGAAATCTTTGAAGATCATACGATAAATGTTTTGGAGACAACTATTAAACAATCATCAATTCTTATGTTAAAAGCGACAGTAAACACACCAATATTAAATTTACATGAGCTTTTACTTAAAGAATCTGAAGATTTCACATTAGAATATATGTCAGAAAGAGAGGATTTCCTATCGAATGCCGTCAAGTCCTTTGTGGAAAAAGGATACTAATGAATAATAGAGAAAAGGTTAAACAAATATGTGGTGTAACAGAATTCGCCTACTTTGATCGAAAAAATCCTACCGAAATAAATTGCCTTCCATATTATAAAAATTATGCTGAAGAAATGATTATGTTTTACAATAAACAATCAATTTCTGTTTATAAGAATAGAGAATTTATATTTGACTACTCTAGCCGCTTCAATATTAATGGAAAAGCACACATCGATAAAGAAATAGATCTTGTGTTTATTAGCGAAGGAAGTTTGTACAAAATTTATTCTGCCTTTAGTAGATTAGTTATTGATGGAGCTTTTAGTGAGTTTACTTATATTAAAGAAATAGTTAATATCCAAATTAAGCAGCAATATGAAGATGTGATTGAATATCAATATGATTATTCTTTACCTATTGATTATAATGGGAAATTAATTTCTGAATACATGAGCATGTTTGCAGTAAAATTTATTATATTACACGAATTAGCTCATCACATAAACGGTCATTTATTATATATACAGGAATATTATGGCCAAGACCATTTTCAAAATAATCAACTTCCCAAAAACTTGATCAAAACTCTTGAAATGGATGCAGATGCATTTGCAATTAGTCAACTTGTTCTAGACTTCAAAGAGATTGTTCAAAATGATATCGAATTGAATAATTTGTTAATCCCAAATGAGATAAAGTTAGGATTACTTATTTTTTCTTTAACTACGTTATTGATTATGTTAGAGGAAGAAAATATAAAAACTTCAAATAAATATATGTCTGGAAAAATGAGAAGAGTGCATAACCTTAGCTGCTTAGAAACTAATTTAAAAATACGGTATCCAGATTTTTTCGATGGTATTAATTATGACAGCGTTGCGGCATATTATTTAGATAAGTCTGAACGTTATTACAAATTAGTTTATGATTATAGTGATAAAATCGTTGATAGTATATATCAAATTAAAGAAGAATATAAATCATTTCACGATATAAAGAATATGTGGAACGATATTCACAATGAATTGTCTAAATTCGCAAGGGCGTCTCTTTCTCCAAAGTATTAAACTAAACTGTCTGAACTCATAAAAATTTAATGAAAATAAAGGTTTTATTTATTAATTAAAAGATATATCGGCATTCGTTACGTTAGACATTTTATTTAAAGATTGTAAGTAACTATTTGTCGTATTGATTGATTCGTGACCAACAATTTGCATGACCCCAATCAACGAATTTCCGTTCGCCAGGAGCTTTGTGATGTAGGCCCGGCGGAACCAATGGGGCGGGGTCTTCTCTTCACTTGCGACATGGTCGACCGCTTTGTGAGTCATCAACCTCAGAGCTTCATAGGTGATCGCCTTGTTGACTTTTTTCGTGCTGAAGGCGATGAAAGGGGACGAGACCTCTTCGATCATCATCAATGTCTGCAATCGATTGATTAGATGACTCGCTTTTTCGGTGAGTGGGATTCGACGCCATTTATCACCTTTTCCTTTCACTTCGATGTAGAATGTGTGTTGATTTCGCTTCACGTCATTAAATTTTACGGAAAGAAGCTCTGAAGCACGCATTCCGGTCGTCAACAACAAATAGCCAATGGTTTCATTTCGGAGCTCTATGAGTTCCTTTTTTTGTGCTCGTTGAACCGTATAACGAAACGACTCAGCAATGCGTTCAATCTCTTCAAAATCAACTTCTCGACGAAGGGGCTTTGGTCGCTTCTGATTTTTCACATGGAAAGCTAAGTTGTGTTGATGATAATTATTGATGTGAAGGTAAGTCAGGAGACGCTTTAACATATTATTCTTGCGTTGTGCCGTGCGAGGTGAATATTGCTCGTTTACGTCAAACAAGTAGCGATGAATATCTAGAACGGTCAAGCGCTTTAGACCTTCGGTTTTGGTCATCACAAAACTGAGAACGAACTCGAGATCTTGCTTATAGGCACGATGCGTATGTAGACTCTTTTCAGCGTAGATCGGGAATAATTCCGTCGCCCAGAACAATTCGATCACTTCGATGTCATTCAACGTTTCAAGATCAATATGGTCCTTCTTCAGGGCATCCGCCAATTATGGATTCGCACCGGTCAATTCTTGCAATGCAATTTCGAAGACATGCTGCTTTTTTTGGTCTACACGTTTCATCTTTATCATTGGATGGTTTTCATAAAAAATGAAATGCATCCATTAAATCTATTTCAGGTAGCATCAAAAGTATGCGCCAGCGCATACTTTTGATGCTACCTTTAGACAGTTTCCGTGTCGAAACGGGCTGAATCAAACCTATATTTTGAACTAGTTGCTAATATTCATAATGTGCTTAGGCGAAATTTGATTTGAAAGGATTATTTTTTCAAATGTAGATTTTTATAAAGGTTGAAACACGTGGAGCGCGGGAAGGATTGTCGATAAAAAGTGAATCATTATTTCACGTATGATTCCATCCTTAAAGCATAAAAAAATAAAGATTCTCACTAAATGCAACCGAGAAGTAAGTTGTCTCGGTGATGTACACTTGGGCTCAACTGGGTCAACAAATTATTAATATCATAAGGCTTTTCGCATGTGAGAGTTACTGGAAAAGAGTCATTCTCCAAGCTCTGATGATTATGTTAGATTAGCGTACCTAAAGGAGAATCCGTTTATAGTTAGTTCGGATGTCAAATGGTTCGAGAATTTAACTTCGAAATACTTATGCGATTTCATATGAGGTTATTTAGATCTATGATTCATGACTTGATCGTTAGCTATCTACTCATCTGTTTCATTTGTCTTTATAATTTCCAGGGTTCCAAAAAAGAGTTTATTACTCTGCAGTCAGCTATTTAATTTGTATCTTTTTCCTCGATAGCTGTTTATCTATCAACTCGCTTGTTTTAGAACGTTCATTGTCCGGCACCTCTTTTTTAATCGGTGAGGAGACTCTTTTCATCTTTTTTTGATATCGACGCGAGATTTAACACGTTTTTACTATTTCTATGAATATGCTAGTAGGCAGAATCCGTGTTAACTGAAAAAACTTCTTGTGAACCCTGCTTTTATACTATCAAACACGATCTTCACATTAAATTCAGTGGCATGTTGAATTGAGCACTCTTTATGCATAGAAAAACCCGAGTAGTGCACTTCTTATAAGTGTGCTACTCGGGTTCAGTTTTGTTTTGTAAAAACATGTCTTTTCATTTTTAGAGAAACCTGATTAATGCCAATTTAATTATAAAATTATATAAATCGATTATCACATATAAAAGTATAATTAAATTTGAAATTCGCCAAAAATAAGTGATTTAAAGTAGATATATGGTGCATCATAATTTAAAGAACATTGTAGTAAAAGGCTCCCACTCAATATAGTAGTTTAATCTTGGGACAAGAAATTGAATTTCTTTTCGGGAATGCTTTCAATATTTACAGAACAATCATGTTTTTTCAATATTTTTTGAAGTAGAGGGAATATATCATTAAGATTATTTTTGTGATTGAAATCAGAATCAGTTTCAATCACAAGGTTCCATCGACATTCTTCTTTATCCTCTAAAAATCCCCCAGCTACCGTACATAAGTCATCATATATTTCTTGTGTAACTTCTTCTGATGAAATTACAATTGCTTTTATGAAGTTATCATCCCCAAAGTCATCTTCCGAAATTTCTTCAATGTTTTTCAAATGTGGAAAATCTTCAATCGTACTAGGGCGTTTATAGTCAATCAGTATCAAACAATATTCTGGTGGAATCAAGTACCCATCCCTTAAAAAATACGCTTCGACTGTGTTTAAATTAATTATTCTGTTTAAATAAAATAATCTCATTTTAAGACCTCATTTATTCGATTTCATATTGAGTTCAAACAAAAGCTGTTATTTGTTACTTTGATCTTTAGCTTTTTGTAACTTAGCACCTTTTTTATAAAGTTTAGTTTCTCTTATTTTTTTTGCAAGTTTTGGGTTTATGCAACTATCAAAAGTTTGATTATGGCTAGGAGTACCATCCACATTTTCTACCCCTAATTCTGTTTTTTTGTTATAAAGATGAACGTGATATTTTCCTTTCCCGACAGGATCATCAAGACGTATTCTCCACCCTTTTGAAATGTGATCAATGCTTTCCCAGCGAGTTGAAGCACTTACTTCATTATTTTCAAGAATTGAACCAAGCCCACTAAATATAAGAGTGGCCACTAAAGTTAAAACAAGGAACTTCTTTTTCATAATAAACTTCCCCCTTAGTTATAATAAACAATTTTATATCAACTCAATTGTTCGTAGATAATCATATCTGTTTAAATATGTAATTGTAACCCTTCAATATATTTACATATCTATCTTTTCTTCAATCTTTTTTCGTTCAAAGCGTTTCAAGTTCGTTGAACATAAAAAAAAAAGACGAACCAAATCGCACGTGGCGATTCGGTTCGTCAACAGCTTGATAACCTAGTGATACCTCACACCAGTTTTGGCAACGTCTCAACTAATTCAAAATATGATAGCATATCTTCAAGCGGCTAGTACTTAACATTATAATGTTTCAAATCAAATGATACACTATCATTAGTCTTAACTTAATCAAGTTAAGGAATCTCGCTTATTAAATTATCGATATATTCTAAGGAAATCACAGTTTTCAAACTATTGGAAAAAGTTGCTGGAGACATTGAAGAACCACCTGTCGAAATCCTTAAAATATCCTCTAAGACGTTTGAGGCCCCGCCGATAAAATAATGAACAAATTCAGCATCTTGATTAGCGCTAATTACTACAAATAAACATGCATCGAGTATACATTCTAAATCGTCTGCAGTTATTGTATGATCCGATTTTAGCCTCTGATTAAATTCACTGGAATGTATTGAGCTAATTTTCCCTTCTAAGAGCTCCATAGTCGACTTCTGATAAATACAATAGACACCATAAATGTCCTCGATTGGAGGAATAAACGGATCATTTAAGTTATTTTTTATTCTGTTATCATACTTGTCTACTTTTATCGCTTTAAATCTATGAATAAGCATATCATTAATAAAGTCTATACTTCGAGGCGTCATTAATTGATTATAATCAGGCATAAGATTCCCCTTCTTTATTCGAATGGTAAATCTATATTTGTCATATGTGAGAGTTGATTCAAAGATTGTAGATAACCATTAGTAGTGTTGATCGATTCATGACCAACCAATTGCATGACCCCAATCAGTGAACTACCCTTAGCAAGGAGTTTCGTGATGTAAGCACGGCGGAACCAGTGTGGGGGATTACTATTCCCTGCTGCTACAAACTCTACAGCTTTATGAGTCATCAAACGGAGTGCTTCATATGTCATTGAGTTTCCTGACTTCTTCGTGCTGAAAGCGACGTAAGGAGAGTTGACTTCTTCAATCATCATGAGTGTTTGTAGGCGATTGATCAGATGACTCGCTTTCTCGGTGAGAGGGATTCGACGCCATTTATCACGTTTTCCTTTCACTTCAATGTAAAATGTGTGTTGGTTTCGTTTTATGTCATTGAATTTTACGGAAAGAAGCTCTGAAGCACGCATTCCGGTCGTCAACAACAAATAACCAATCGTTTCATTTCGGAGCTCCATGAGCTCTTTTTTTTGTGCTCGTTGAACAGTATAACGAAACGATTCAGCAATGCGTTCAATCTCTTCAAAATCAACTTCCCGACGGAGGGGTTCTGGTCGTTTCTGATTCTTCACATGGAAAGCTAAGTTGTGTTGATGATAGTTATTGATGTGAAGGTAAGTCAGGAGACGCTTTAACATATTATTCTTGCGTTGTGCTGTGCGAGGTGAATATTGCTCGTTTACGTCAAACAAGTAGCGATGAATATCTAGAACGGTCAAGCGCTTTAAACCTTCGGTTTTGGTCATCACAAAACTGAGAACGAACTCGAGATCTTGCTTATAGGCACGATGCGTGTGCGCACTCTTATTAGCGTAGATTGGGAATAATTCCGTTGCCCAGAACAATTCGATCACTTCGATGTCAGTTAACGTATCGAGATCGATATGGTCCTTTTTCAGCGCCTCGGCTAATTTAGGATTCGCCCCGGTCAATTCTCGCAATGCCACTTCGAACGCCTGCTGCTTTTTCTTGATCTCCATGCTTCTTCCTCTTTTCTAATCAATTTTCATACAAAATGAAACTTACGAACAGTAACTAGTGATTATATGTGTAATACATCTGTATTTTTGATTATTTACAGATGTTTTAAAAGATATTCTGGTAATTTAAAAGTAATACATGAGCATCGATGTTTTCGGATATAAACCAGTAACTTGTGATAATCCTATATTATCACAAGTTAATATAGAAAATATTTAGAACCATTTAAAATTAAATGGTTCTAAATAACTAATTAGTTGGTGATAGATGTTTCAGTGTCTAAATTCAAGGAAATATAGTTATCTTCACCAATAACAAATTTAAAAAATCTCATTAACTTTTCTTGATATAAATCGAAGTTTTCATAAATCAGTGTGGTTGCCTTCCATGGCTTATCAGAAGCCCATGTTTCATTAAAGATATCTTCCTCAAAATTAGGTTGATGCGTAAGGCGTAAAGATTCAGAACCTATCAAATTTAAAATGTTAAGGTTGTTTCCTTCGTTAGAACTTTGAGAATCTAAATCATGTATAAGGTGCGGTTGAATTCCAAAATGCGATAAAACTTCATAATATGCTTTCTGAGTTAACTTTCCATTACAAGGTATAACAGACACTTCTCTTAAGATGTTTTCAAGTTGTTCTTTAATTTCAGGGTTTCTTTCTTGGATTATATTTTTAATCGCTGAGATACTTGCTACTTCGCAATCACCTTCCACAAGAATTACTCTTCTAGCGAAAAAAGTTTCTAACGTTGAGGTATTAAAGTTTAATAGCATACGCATTCTATTGCGCTTCTCTCTAGCTGTGTCGCCATCAAATATATTGTTCTCAACCTGCCTAATTGTTGTGCCTTGATCAATATTTTTTTGCATCAAAACTATTCCTTGGTGTCGGTCAGCCAAGTCAATAAAGTTTTCTGAGTGTGAGGTACAAATCACTTGGGCCAAAGGATGTTTTGAAATTTGAATTAATGAATCTCTCATTTTTCTCTGTAAGTGAGGGTGTAAGTATATTTCCGGTTCTTCAATTAAAAATAAAAAGCTTCTCTTCCAAACAGCCTCATCGCCTTCATGTGAAGCATCATTAGTATCGTCTAAGGTATTGTTGGTGAGTTGTTCTGCCATCAATTCCAATAATGAAAGTATTAACATTCTCTGTACCCCATTACCCTGTTGGTTGGGGTGAGTAACTAAATTGTTATGCTTTAAATATATGTTAGAGTTTAAATGTAATTTTTGCATTACTTCTGGTACTTCAAAATCTACGTTAGCTTCGATATCCATTAATCTTTTTAATTTCCGACTTAGCTTATCTTCTAAATTTAGTACTTCAACGTGTCTAGTACCTTCATTAAATATTGTTTTCAAAGAATCTAATGAGTTTCTGAAATCTTGAATTTCTTGCGTTTGATTCAAGTGGTGTTCGAATAACGCTGAAGTTATTTGATTAGCAGCAGACTTGTTTTTATTTGAGTCCGCTTCCTCATCAATTAATTTCACGGCGGGTACATAAATAACTTTCGGCATAATTGATCGAATATTAGAAGACAAACCGTTTGGATTGTCCATCCATTTGACGTCGCCTTCTGTTATTAAATCAGGATTATTCATATAAACATAACGTACAAATTCATTTCTAATCGTTGAAGAAATCGTTGACGAAGAAAGCCCCTTTTCAACAACAAAGCTTGTATGTAAATCACGTAATTTTTGAGACTTGGTATTAAATGTTCTTTGATTCCACGTTCTTTCACCATTTAATTCTGTAATAATAAGTTCAGTGCTATATACTTCAAAAGGTATGTTTGCATCCTTTGTGGTTATATCACTCCATTTCCGTCTTAAAGTTAACTCGTTATTGTATATATAAGGTTTTATAAAAGAATGATTATAATCAGCTTGGTTAAAGTCATTAAATACAATAGTTATTTCAATGGCTTCAGATTCATTTGTAGGCAGTTTTTTAAACGGAAACATATTTAAAGTCGGGGTATTAGGTGTATCATTTTCAGGTAAGAACAGTTTTAAAGCTTCGAGCAATGATGATTTGCCTATATTGTTTTCACCAATAATTGTTAAAAAATCTGAAGAGCCCTCGCTATCAACTATAGGTATGCTCACTGTACATTCTTCACTTCGCCCAATATTTTTGAAATTTTTAATAGTAAATTCTTTAATCCTCAATTCTAATCCACCTAATTTCTTGATATTTTTGTTTCTAAAATGGTTATTCTTTTATTGTGAAGTTAATCCTCTGTAATTTTTTAAATATTTTATTTTTTGACTTATACAATATTTTTATATGAATAAATTTTTAGTCATTTGAAGCAAAAAGGATTTGGAAACGATTAAAGAATTATTAAATTTAATACGCTAAGATTGAATTAATTAGGAAAGTGGTATAAAGTTAACATAAGTAAAAAGTAAGAATCCTTACTTTATGTAAATGGAAAAAACCGAGCGAAAATAAATTACAAAACAATGAAAATGGTAAAGTGAAAAAGGAGAGATAAACCATGTTAGCAACGAAAACGAAAAAGGTTGCCGTCTCCAGCAAAAGACAAATCGCCATTCCAAAAGAATTCTTTGATGCAATCGGTATTGAAAAAGAGATTATTATGGAACTGAATGACGGAGTTATTAATATCAAACCAGTAAGAACACATACAGATGATTTCTCAGAAGAAATATTAGCAGATGTTATTCAAGAGGGCTTCACAGGGAACGACATTTTGAAAGAATTTCAACGCCGTAAAAATATGATTCGTCCGGCTATTTCACAAATGATTAAGGAAGCAACAAGCACTAAACCAATATCAATAGATGATCTATTCGGAGATGACGACGAGGACTGATTTGAATTGAATGATAAAGTACCGATTGTATTTCATCCAGCAGCAAAAAAATATTTTGTGAAGTTAAAAAAGAAAGATAAACAACTTAGTGAGCTGTATAAAGTAAATCTTCAAAAGATTGTAAGCAACCCTGAAATTGGTGAATTTAAAACAGGGGATCTGGCTGGCATCAGAGGATATGATTTTAGGCATAAGGGGACCGTATACGAGATTGCTTACAGTATTGAAATGGGCGAAGAAGGGGAATTGATTGTCGTTATTTTAGCCGGGACCAGAGAAAATTTTTATAATGAATTGAAGAGATATTTGAAATCCAGATAATTAAATGCAATGTTACAGCCTAAGAATATATAGACTTTATTAGGCGCTTAAAATTAATATTGATTTTAAGCGCCTTTTAAATACGACCTTAATATTCTATAAAAAATCGCTTTGAAAGCTAGAGGGTACATTTATGCCAAATCCAAAAAAAGAAAAAAATAATGTATTAGATGCGAGTATATTCATTACACTTGCAACTGCCTTATTATATTTTTTAGTATATCAATATGAAATAACATATATTAAAAATTTCGGATTAGATGATTTTGGTATTGTGACGGTTTCATTTTCAAATTTTATTAAAATAGCCTCAGCTATTGTAATTACATTCATGTTAATTGCACTTACTTACATAGTATTAATTGTTAATTTAATGAATAGAACGCATCCTTTTGCAAAGTTAGCATTTGAATACCATGCTTTTTTTCTTATGATGTTAGTATTATATTTTGTTCAATTTAAAGACAATATTTTTTATTTTTCTGTTTTTTTTGGATCAATTCTATTGTTTGTTATTTCAGTTTCTTGGTGGAACTATAGACACATAAAAGGCCCAAAAAATAAGGTCGAAGCCTATTTAAATAATAAAGTTATAAATTTAAGCGATATTGTTCATTTAATTTCAACTTCAAACGTAACAAAATTTGTAGTCTTAGTCGTATTTTTGTCATTTTCCTTGTCTATAGTAAGTTTTCTCGCTGATACAGATACAAAAAATCAAACAACTTTCTATGTAACTGAGTTCAAAGGAGAAAGTTTTGTAATGATTTATGCCGGAAATGAAAAATTACTGTTAGCTAAATTTGACAATAAGACTAACACCTATACAGAAGAAGTAATCGTAGTAAATGTCGTCAGTAATAATGACACTACCATGAATTTAAAAAAAATAACCGTACCTGACGGCATCAAACTAGATAAGTAAAATTAATTTGAAAGAACAATTATTTAACTACACTTTGCTATCATGCAAAATGTAGTTTTTTCAATATGACAGCGCGAAAGTATGTAACCATTGATATCTATTTAATCTAGTTATTTGTTAAATTTATTATCATTAAAAAATTCATTTAAAGAAACATCTAAACCATCACAAAACTTTTGAATTGTACTCACTTTGGGATGTTTGGTGCGTCCGCTCATCAACTCTGAAATCGTCGCCTGATTCAGTCCACCTTTTTGAATCACTTGATGGATGGTCATACCGTGCTCTGCTGCGAGCTCCTTCATCCGCTTGATAATTGCCTCGTTCAATTCCACTTGCTCACCCCACGATTAAAGTACTCTCTTCATCACTTATTCTTTACGAACACTTCTATTCCTCTACCCTACCACAATCTCTTGAAATCAAAATACTTGTCATTATTTTCTATAATTAAGCGTTATTTTTTTACAGTTGTGCGACAAAACCAAAAATATTGAGTTACTGTTTCTCTCCATCCCTTGTTTAGAGCGGGTTCGACAAGAATCGTCAACTGTAAAATTTCTGACATATCAGAAAACTGATGATTTTTATTCCTAACCCTGTTATATTGGAACCAACAAAAGGAAACATCTGTTTGGTCGCCGCTCTGGTTTATAGAAAGGGGAAGGCTTATGTATCGATTCGGGGAGTGGTTGAAGGAGAACCGCCGGCTCTCGGGCTGGTCACAGATCGAACTATCAGAGAAGACATTCGGAGAAATCTCACAGCCCGCCATCAGCCAGTATGAACAGAACCGCTCGGTGCCGTCGATTGCGGATATCGACCATCTGGCCCGCGCGTTCGGGCATACGCTCGCGACGGTGCCATGGGACGCCATCGACTTCGGGTACGGAGCGAAGCGTTCCGTCACTAAGCTTGAGCGACGCCGGTTCGACCTGAAGGAACTCCCGCAGGCCGACTCGGTGCGCACGTTCGACGGGAAGACATACGAACTGCACGGTTTCATCGGTGTCGAGAAGGCAAGCGGTGAGGCGGTCCAGTTGACGCAACTCTACTATCGGATCCGGACGGTCGTCTGTGACGCCTACGTGCTCGCGAAGCGCAAGAACCCGGATGACGAGCTCATCCACGTCAAGAAGCGAAAAAGAGTCCGACAGTAACCGTCATCGACGCAGCAGCACATCCTTAAGGATGGTCTCCTCCAATCACATATCGGCGTGTCCCTCACCAGTGACCGGGTGGGCGGGATCTACGCACAGATGGTTCGGCGAGAGTCGCCTAAAACTCGCCACAAGGTCACTACATCGTTCCGGGTCATCGAAAAACCTTGTACAGCTCCTTAGATTTTTGAGGAGCGGAGTTCGTGGGGGAACGGCTAGAAACCCACCGCACCGAATCCGACTGTCCTTAATGATGTGCTGCTGCACATCACGAGATCAAGGGAAGGAAGTGTGTACTGTGGCATCAAAAGAACAGAAACAGAACCGTAGCTTCGCCGAGAAACTCTTACGCATTCGTGGGAAGGATTACGAGGAGTGGCTCGACGAAAAACATCAACAGGTCATCCAGGACAACCAGGAACTCATTTTGGAGGCGCTCGAGGCGAAGCTCAGCTTCAAGTCGCCGGCGCACCAGGACTAAGGAGGGAACGACATGGGACTCAATGAGACAGGACTCAGCTTGCTTCAATTCTTCCAGGGACTTGCCGTCATCGCCGCGGCCATCGCATTTGCGATTGGGGGCTTCTACTTCATCTTCGGTGGGGATCGGGGACGCTCGAAGGCCGTCGGTTGGCTCGTCGGGGGCGCGGTCGGCTTGATCATCGTCATGGGCGCGTTCACGCTCGCCGAGATGGTCGACCAGAACATCAAATTCTAATACATCCACGCAGCGTTCCAATCGGAAGGCTTTTTTTGTTGCTTGAAACGAGAGGAGGAACGAGATGCTGTTTGTGCGATTCACCGACGTACCGGACACACGGGTCCAGAACTATGAACGGCTCGCTTTCGCCGAGGCGGTCATCGCCACCCATGAGCTGCACCAGGCACGTAGCGAGGAAGGGACAAGCTGTTCCGGTGACTTCCGGCTCTTCGACCAGAAAGATGAGTTGTTATATCGGGGCACGTTCACGTTCGGGACTGAAGGAACGTATCCGAACCTGTATCACCAGGTGAAAGATCGAGTTCAACGGATCCGAACGAAGAAAGAGGAGAACGCGAAGAAGATATGGCTCCTCGATGAGATTGAGACCGAGACACCGGACGACTATAAGCACCAGTCCAACAAATCGAACCCGATTGTGTCATCGACCTATCAGTCACGCTTGACCCGCCTGCAGCGCCGCCTCATCTACGGGGCGGCCACGGCTGGACTTCTCTTCACATCGTTGTTCACTGCCACCCAATGGTTCATCGATAAAGAGGCACACGCCGAACAGGTGACCGGTGTCGAACAAACATCGCTGGACGCTTACGAACAGGCGCTCCAAGGTGAGGAATCCTCGCTCATCGCTTTACTGGAACGGAAAGATCGGTCTGAGGAAGAGGATGTTCTACTGGTGAATCTCTATCTGGCAGAAAGCGCAGACCAGAAAGCGCTCGAGCTCACGGATGATCCCATCCTGATCGAAACGAAGCTGGCCGGTCTCGATCTATCCGGTAAAGAGAAATTGGAACGGCTCCAGGACTTCCAAGCGTCACATCCCACCGATGAGGGCGCGTTCGATATCGCCGCACTGAAACGGGACCATGAGACCGTGGCCAAGACGGATGACGTGGAATGGACCGCTCCTCGCATCTCGGCAAAAGTGACCGCCTATCTCTATCTCGGCGACATCGAGTCCGCAAAGGGATGGGCGTCTAAGACGAACGACACTACCGTACAAGAAAAAGTGGACAACTATCAAGACAGCATGGCCGCAATCGACAAACTGAACGAGAAACTGAAGAAGACCTCTAGCAAGGACACCTCGGCCCGTGAGAAGATTCAAGCCGCTATCGCTGCTGAAGAAGTTAACCTAGAAACAATTCTTTATTCAGATTAAGGTAGGTGAAATAATTGAGAACTCCGTCTCTGTCACCACGATTACCGATACGTCTAGTTTTCCCCGTCCTGTTCTGCCTGTTGGTGTTGCCGGTCGGGATTTTTTATCTGCTGAACGGGGTCTACAACATCATTCGACAAATCATGACCCCGATATTACAAGAAGGTCTGTTGGCTGGAGCGACGATTCCAACGCTCTCCCCCTCCCTGTTCTTGGAGGTAAGTCTTCCCTCTTCGACCGTCTTGATCGGACTGATGGCGTTCAGTCTGCTCATCGGACTGGTCGTGTTCGGCAAGGTATGGCTGAACTTCCGGGATTTGCGGAAAAATCAGAAAGGGAGCGCCCGCTTCACCTCATTCGATGAAATGAAACAACAGTACCGCCGCGTCCCCGATCGGAAGAAACGGTATGACGGATTAGGCGGTGTACCCGTCGGACGGGTCAAGAACGAGCTGCTCATCGATGACTCGCCCGTCAACAACCTTGTCATCGGCACGACCCGATCCGGGAAGGGCGAGACGTTCGTCTTCTCGACGATTGACCTGTACAGCCGGGCGCGCGATCAGGCCAGCCTGATCATCAACGACCCGAAAGGTGAGCTCTTCGCCGCCTCGAAGGAGACGCTCGAGCAACGCGGCTATCAGGTCGAGGTGTTGAACCTGATGAACCCGCTCCAATCGATGTCGTACAACCTGTTGCAGCTGACGATCGACGCATTTCTCGAGGAGAACTATTCGCTCGCCCAACAATATGCGCGCTCGGTCGCGTTCATGTTGTACCATGACCCGAAGGCACGGGACCCGTTCTGGGCCAACTCGTCAATCGACCTGTGCACGGCGCTCATCCTCGGGCTCTGTGAGGAGGCGAAGGATACGCCGGAGAAGATCAACATGTACAACGTCGCGCTCATGCTCTCGGACTTCGGCTCCCGGACGGTGGTCACGCGACAAGGGCAGGAGATCTCCGCACTGGACGAGTTCTTTCAACGCTTTCCGGAGAACCACCCGGCCCGGCTTCAGTTCGCGACGCTCCACTTCTCCGGTGGCCAGACACGAGCAAGTATCTTGGCCAATACGAATGCGAAGCTCGGCATCTTCACGTTGAACGGGACCGGAAAGCTGACGTCGATGAACTCGCTCGACATGCGACGCATCGGATTCAACCGCTGGATCAGCGGACGGAGCGAGCCTTTGACACGGCTCACGTTCACGTTCCCTGATGGCGTAACTCATGCGCTCACGACCGATGACGATGGCAGCTTCATCGTGTATCATACTTCGTCGCTTCAATCTGGAAACACCGTTCAAATCTCGACCGACTCAGGTACTTCAATGATTCAGTTGGAAGCGCAGGACGAGGAAACCGGACAATTCGATTACTCTATCGACGGTGCAATCCAAATCCGTGAGGTGATGCATCAACTCCAACCTGTGGCGGTGTTCCTGATTGTCCCGGACTATGACCCTACATTCAATGTCATCGCATCTCTTTATATCAAACAGGTGTACACGGCGCTCGCCCGGGTCGCCTCGCAGACGAAACAAGGCAAATGCGAGCGTCAGGTCGTCTTCTTACTCGATGAATTCGGTAACATGCCTCCAATCGAGGGCATGGCCAACATCATCACGGTCTGTCTCGGCCGGAACATGCGCTTCAATCTCGTCATCCAAGCCTATTCCCAACTCGAAAACCTATACGGAGAGGATTGGAAGACAATCGACGGAAACTGCGGGAACACGCACTATCTATTGACCGCGGACGAATCGACCGCCGAACTGATCTCGAAAAAGCTCGGTGAGGCGACCATCATCACGAAATCGAGGTCCGGTCAGACGTTCTCGCTTAAAAAATCGAAGACGGAGAACGTGGACGGTCGACGGCTCATGACAGCGACCGAAGTCATGGGGTTAAAAGAAGGTGAGATGCTCATCATCCGTGTCATCAAGCGTCAGGACACGAAGAAACGGCGTATCCAGTCGTATCCGATCTTCCTGAGCGGCAGGACAGCGATGAAGTACCGCTACGAATACCTGGCAGACGACTTCGACACGGACCGTTCCCTGCATGATATCGACATCCCTTGCCGTCATGCCGGTCTCGACTTCGAACAGATTCGCGTCCGTTTTGCGAAGCAAGAAGACGAGATGAATAACAACGCGCCATCGAATCAGGAAGACAAGCCCTTGACGGTACATGACGTACTTCAGGACAGCATCCTCCGCTCGATGTTCGAAGGACATGACATCGGCGGGATGTCCCTCCCTGAGTTCGAGACGAACCTGAACTTAGGAGTTTACGACGTCACCGACAGCCAGAAAAGCTTTTTGAGCACGATGATCGCGAAGCGACTCGAAAAACTGAAGCAAGGCACACCGTAGAGAGGAGGCCGAACCCATGGCCGAGAGTGCGAGAGAGAAGCGAATCCAGAATGAATTGCGTATCGTCGCGAGAATTATCGAGACGCAGCGTGTCCGCCTCGAACGGGGCGACGTGCTCAACATTCAGACGACCGACGGCTTTCTGACCGTCTATCAGGACGACACCTCAGACACCCCAAAAACTGTTACACTGATAGATAAGTTCGACTTCCGCGTCAACCTGAAAGTCGCGGATTTATTGAAGGGGAAAATCGTCTGACGGAGGGGTAAACGTTATGAGGAAACTACTTGCGGGTATTTTAGGAATCAGCTTGTTTTTACTTGGAGCTTGCTCAAATTCCAATGAGTCTTTGGTTCAACGTGATATTGAACACGTTGAGAAGGTCATGACAGCCGAAGAGGATGATTATTTGCTGATTGTAAAAGAAGAAGATGGTGAATTCGAAGAGTTTGTTGAATTCGTAAAAGAGGTAGCGAACGAAGAGAGTCAACAAGTCACGCTCTATAATACGTTTCAGCCAGATGGCGAGGAACTTGTCGATCGTGGTAACTTTGAATACACTGACGAACTAAAAGGTGCCGTTCTATACTCCATTCAAGATGGAAACGTCACAGATGAAATCAATGTTGGAATGTTGACGGCGGACAATTACGAACAACAGTTAGCGGACTTCTTTACTAGGACTCAGTAGATTGGGGGTCTTTCAATGGCTGATTCCGATTTAATCACCAAATTACAGGTATACGAAGACGTACTCCAAATAAGTAGTATGGTCAATGACGCATTACGCTCAATGGGATGGATTCTTGTCAGAGGACTATCAGTCTTGATTGACGGCCTTGAATCAATCACGGATCAAATCCTATTAACCAATACATTTTTCAATAATGACCAAGTGGTTGAATTCGTTCTTACGATTCAACCTTTTTTGTACATTCTTTTAGCAGGAAGCTTCTTGTTCACTGGGTACTTGTTGATTTTCCAAAAGAAATTTGAACGTGAGAGTTTTTTGATCAACCTGTTCATCACACTATTTATCTTAGGCTTACTTTCACCAACTATGAGTCGAATTCAGGAGTTTTCTGATGAAGCAGTCTCAGAAATCGGAACAGATTCGCTTTATGACGGAGAAGCATCATTATCTGAGAGTATCTTAAAACGGAATGTACATGATTTGATTGAGCACGATTCGAAGAATTTTGATGCTGCTACAGGAGAATCATTAAATGCCATTCCGACTGAGTTGATTGATAATATCCGAATCAATGAGATTTTCGACAAGAACAACTATGACTTATCAGCAACCGGAAACAAATTGGCCGAGTCCTACATTCTATGGAACGGAAAAGAGGCAAGTCTCGGTAAACTCGACCAAAGTGGCGTCGAATGGAACAACCAGTATTACTATCGCTATCAGCCAAACTGGTTGACCATCTTCGTGACGCTCGGGATCATGGGCTTCACGTTGTTCTCGATCGCCTACAAACTGGCGCGCCTGTCGTTCGAGCTCGCCTTCAATTATGTCTTGGCGATTCTCGTCGCACCGGCTGATCTGCACAGTGGTCAAAAGACGAAAAAGGTCATCCAAAGCATTTTGAACACGTTCCTCGTGATCATCCTGATTTTCGTCTCCATCAAACTATACACGATCGGGACCGCCTATCTCGCGGAGACGTTGGACGGATTCGCCTACCTGATTGCCCTCATCGCCTTCTCGGTCGCATTGATTGACGGGCCCAACATGGTCGAGCGACTGTTCGGGATTGATGCCGGACTCAAGCGGGGCTGGGGTGTCGCCCTCAGCGCCTATGCCGCTGGGAAAGGCGTGACCTCGGCAGGTTCCCATGCGGTCTCGAAGGTCGCGCGTGCCGCACAGGGCGCACCAAAGATGCCCTCGCTCCATGAGGCCGCGACTACGCGGATGGATTCGAATACCATGCCACGAAGTGATTCACCGCTTAATGTGGCGACCCAAGCTTCAAAGCAGATGGACGCCGAAAGACAAACCGATCCAGATGGTGTTGCTCAGACGAATCAAACCGCAAGTCGTACCCAACCTGACCAAGACGAACCGACAAGTCCGAAGGACGTTGCGCAACCAAACAACGGTCAAGAATCCGAGCTTGAAGTTCACGGGTCTCAAAACGTGAACGAAGCGTCAGGCCTCACGTCTCCCGAATCGATCCATGCGACGAACTCGGAATCGAATACCGAACGTGGACCCGACCATCAAACTACGTCTTCTGAGACGCAAAGACCGGAGTCGATTCACGACCATTTAAGTTCTGGTCAATCTCCAATCCCTACTTCGTCGACTATCGAACCGGTCACCGGGTCCATCGATGCCTCATCCGGATCAGACCACCGTCACAATGAATCGGTAGCCCGAAACGACGCGACGTCACCGACAGCTCATGAGGCAACACATTCAAACGGCTCATCCTCATCTGCGCCTGATTCGAGTGACACGTCATCAGAGAAACGCCAAGGCCGCGCCCGCCGGACCATCCATCAGGAGACCGCGCTCGACATCGAGACCGAGGTCATCGAACAGGTGCGTGAGAATCAGACGCACCGTCATAGCCGGCACCAGGAAGAGTCGCGACGGATCTATCCGACCTCGCCACCGAAACCTGACAACATGAAGAAAAAGGAGTGATGACCCATGCGTAAATACCGAATCCCGAACGAGGTCACGACCGAACTGAAAATCAATAAAATGCTCTATCTGCACGACTTCCTGTTCCTCGTCGGGCTCATCGTACTTCGACTCGTGACGCTCCCATTCATCCCGTCGGTGCTGCACATCCCGTTCACGGTCTTCCTCGTCGTATTCGGCCTGTTCATGGTACTGCGGCCGGCGACTAACCCGCAGAAGCGGATGGTCCACGCACTCTACTACGCGCTCATCAAACGCAAAGACACCTATCTCGCACTCGACGCGCAGACGAAAGGACGTGATTGAGATGGCTTTTATCGAGGAGTCGCTACAAGAACCGAGACGCACGGGGACCTGGCTCGACGAACAGGACGTGGTCGAGAAACGGAAGGTCAAAGACAAGGTCGTCGTCAAATCGACGATCGCCGAGCTGATGCCAATCGTCGATATCACTGGTACCGAGGCGTTTGAAATGCGGGACGGGACCTATCTCGACATGGTCCAGCTCACCTCGAAAGATATCTATTCACTTAACGAAGAGGAAAAAGACCATGACGTGTTCTCGCTCGCCTATCTCCTGCAGGCGTACACGTACTCGCTCAAGGTCGTGCCATTGAATACGCCACTCAGTCTCGAGCGGCAGAAAATCAGCATCGAGCGACAGATTCGACAAAATCAGACACCGGCCTACCTGCCCTTTTTACTCAAAAAGAAGCAGGAGCTCGAATACCTCGAGGAGCATCGCACCAATCGCGATTATCTCCTCTTTTTTTATGCCGAAGACGAGCGGACGTTACGAGAGCGGAAGACACACCTCTATAAACTGCTCCGCCGCTCGAATCCGATGCGCGAGCTGACACTCGACCAGAAGGTTCATGTGCTCTATCAACTGAACAACCCGAACACGAAACCGCAACTCGACGCCTGAAGAAAGGAGTGACGCACATGTGGCAGCGCCTGCGTGACAAGTTATCCAAACAACAGGACCCAGAGACCGTCAAGATCGAGAAAGGCTACAATCCCGATGTCATCGCCAAGATCCAGCCGCAGGGCGGCATTAAGTTCGACGCCAACTTCGTCCGGCTCGGTGACGGCTACCTGTCGTGTCTCCATGTCTATAAATATCAGTCACTCGTCTATGACTACTGGCTCGAACCGATCCTGAACATGCCGGGCGTTTTGACGACGTTCGACATCGGGACGGCCGACAAGCGGGAGATCATCCAGACCATCAACAAGTCGATGGCCGAACAGAACACACGCTTCGAGAACGCGAAGGACAACATCGACCGCATCGACGCCCGGGAGACGTATAAGGAACTGAACGAGCTCTATGAACAGATCACCCAGGGCGAGACGATGAAATATCTGCATCTGCGGCTCTATGTGAAGGCGAAGACGCTCGACGCGCTCGAGGTGAAAGTACAAGAAGTGATGGAAGAGCTCGAGGCCCGGAATTTCCGCTCGACGATCTTCCTGAACGAACAGGAATGGGAATGGCAGAGCCTGTTCACGAGCTATGATCAACAACAAAAGCTCCCGAACCGGCGCCGTGGGAAAGAGATCCCTTCCCTCTCCATCGCCGGAGGCTATCCGTTCCATTTCACGTCACTCCAAGACGCGACCGGGACGTATTATGGGACGACGGACACGAACGGGAGCGTCATCTTCGACCTGTTCCATAAGGACAAGCAGCGCAAGTTCTACAATGCGCTCATGATCGGCAAGATGGGGTCCGGCAAGTCGACGCTCCTCAAGAAGACGGTGCTCGACCAGGCGATCAAGGGCAACAAGATCCGCATCCTCGACGTCACGGGCGAGTTCTCCGACCTCGTGCGTCAGCTCGGTGGGAAAGAGATCGCGCTCGACGGGTCGGCCGGGCTCATCAACCCGCTCCATGTCTATAAGACGGTGACGAACAACGACGGCAGCGCCAACGAGGCACTCTCGTTCATGCAGCATCTCTCGAAGATGGCCGTGTTTTATCTCTACATCAACCCGGCGGCAACGCAGGAAGAGACGAACGAGTTCGAGATTTTGCTTCGCGATTTGTACGTCCGGCACGGGCTCTGGGACGAACAAGGCGAACTGCCGATCACGACGCATCCGGCGAACCGGTACCCGACGTTCTCCGATTTCCTGTATCTCGTGCGCCGTGAGCTCTACACGGACGACACGCGTACCTCGATCAAGGGAGCGATCAGCCCGAACCGGGTACGGCGCCTCGAGAACATCGAGCTCGCCGTCACGAACCTCGTCCATAACTACGGCAACATCTTCGACGGGCACTCCTCGATCGACCGATTCGACGAGGAGCTCATCGTGTCGTTCCCGCTCCGGAACCTGACAAGCCTACGGGACGAGGTGTTCCAGGCACAGGTGTTCTCCTTGATGAACATGCTGTGGGACGGGATGATCGCCAACGGTTCGAGTCAACTGAAGGCCTATAACCAGGGCGTGCTCCGGACCGAGGAGGCATGCAAGTACCTCATCGTCATCGACGAGGCGCACCACTTGATCAACACACGCGACATCGCCCAGCCGGCCATCCTGTATCTGCAACGCTGTATGCGCGAGGCGCGGAAATATTTCGGTGGCATCTTCTTTGTGTCGCATCTGATCACCGACTTCGTGCCGACCGGCTCGAAGTCCGAGAACGCGGAGAACGTCAAATCGCTCTTCCAGTTGACGCAGTACAAGATCATCGGCGAACAGGACGCGGAGAGCATCCCGATCATCCAGACGGTGTTCGACGGACAGCTCTCAAACTCCGAGATGCGCATCATCCCCTCGCTCGAGACGGGGCGTGTCGTCCTCAGCATCTCCGGCGTGCAGAACCTCATCTTTGACGTCGACGTCGCACCCGAGGAGCTCGCCTTGTTCGGTGGAGGTGCCTGATGTGGGCGACCGCGAAACGGACGGCGCGCTTCGCCATCACAGCGAAATGGCAGCTCGCGACGCTCAAGTGGCGACTCATCCTGCTCGGCATCGCGGCACTCGTCTTGTTCCTTGTCATCCTCGTCGTCGGCATCCTCGACACGCTCACAGGTGTCCAGAACGAACTACCGACCGACGTCACGTTCGACACGGCGGGCGGTCTTCAAGTGAGCGACCAGGTGCTCCAATATCGAGCCTTGGTCGAATCAGAACTGACGAAGCACGGACTGGCCGAACAAACGAACCTCGTACTCGCGCTCATGATGCAGGAGAGCGGCGGACACGGGAACGACCCGATGCAGGCGAGCGAATCGAAGTGCGGACGCATCGGATGCATCACCTCCCCCGAGGAGAGCATCGTCTACGGCGTCGAACATTTCGCCTCCGTCTTCGAACGGGCGAACCGTGACGTGCAGCTCACGCTACAGAGTTACAACTTCGGCGGCGGCTTCATCGATTACGTCCAAGAGAACGGCGGACGTTACTCGAAAGAGCTCGCCATCTCGTTCTCCCAAATGATGTACCAGCGTGTGAGACACACCGGCACCTACCGCTGTCATCGTCCGAGCGCGGTCCAGCACGGTGCCTGTTACGGGGACATCGAATACGTCGACGCGGTGTTGAAATATCTCGCGCCGGTCGCCGTCGCCGACGGGGTCATCACGAAAGAGCTGTTGTCGGGGTTACGTTCCCCGCTCGCCATCCCGCTCAACGTGACATCACGTTTCGGATGGCGCGTCGTCTTCGGACAACGGGATAACCACACCGGGATCGACTTCAGCTGCACCCCGTCCGACACGATCCACGCGGTCAAGAGTGGAACCGTCATCTATAGCGGGAACCGCGGACCGTACGGCAATCTCGTTCAAGTCCGGCACGACAACTACATCACGGCATATGCGCACCTGAGTCGTCTTGGCGTCCAAACGGGTCAACAGATCGAGGCCGGGCAGGCGCTCGGGTACTGCGGCACGACCGGCCGTTCGAGCGGGAACCATCTGCACTTCGAGATCAAGACGGCTGAATGGTCCGGTCATATCGATCCCGCCCCGGTCTTCGGATTATAAGTCATGCATGTATGAAAAGGAGGAGGAAGAATGAACTTCACCGCACGTCACCTCGCGTATCTGTTCGGGGTACTGCTCCTGATTTCGATCGCAGCGAACGTCTTTTTCTATCAACAAGCGACGGCTGTCACGAGTACTTCAGACACGAATCAGACGGAAAATGAGAGCGTCACTCACTCTGAATCGGTAACCTCTGAAGAGTCGTCGTCGGACACCGAACAAGTCGTCGCTTCGAAGGAGACGGAACGAATGGAGGAGCTGACGACACGCGCGACGCGCTTCGTCGAGTACGCCTTCACCATCACGAAGGACAGTTACACGACCCAGAAACGACAGGCGAAGGACGTCATGTCGGAGGAACTCGCGGTCACGCTCTTCGCCGCGGACGGGAGCGATGTCGGCACGTTCGAGACGACCGCCCTCAATATCGAGGTGTTCCCTTCTGTCTCCGGAGAAGAATGTCTCGTACGGTTCGAACAGGACCTATTGATCACCGAGACGGGTTATGAAGAGACGACGCAAGAACTGTTGGCCTTGACGTTCGAGTCCATCGACGGACGTTTGGTCGTCACAGAAATGGAAGAACTGACACCGGAAGGAGGGATCTAGATGCGACGACAAACGCGACGGCGTCTCACCCAGAACATCTCCCGGTTCTACCTCGGACTCGGCGTATTCTTTGTCGTCGGCTTCCTCTTTTTCGGTACTTCGTCGTTCTTCTTTGCTGAAGAATCGCCGGTCAATGAGACGCCAATCAACGAGGCAATCCGACTCTCGAACGGGGAGACAGTGACGCTACACGCGTCTAGTTACGATACCGAGACGAAGACAATCCGCATCCGACTCTCGCTCGATGAGACACCAGGTAACACGAATGACTATCTCTTCCGCTACGTCTATAAGGCGCGTCCGGATTCTGAGAAGGAAGTCACTTTGCTGTATGAACGGAGCGACCAATATGTGCTCGAATTGAAAGACGTGCCGAACGGCTTCGACCAGCTGGCTGTTCGAATCTATGGATTGAATGAATCGCAATCAATCGAGGAACTCACACCTGAGGAACGAGAGGATGGTCTTTTAACGTCACTTTATGCCGACCGTCGGACCATCGAACAGGCGAGCCACGATTCATCTGACGAGACAACTTTCACGAGATTGTTCGTCGAGGATGAGCTCGCGGAGACCGAGAAACAGTTGGACACGACGCAGCAGTCGGTCGAAGCGCAGCGGCAACAGATCAAGCGACTCGATAGTGACAAAGAGGAACTTGAAAGTGAACTCCCCTACCTCTCGCTCGACGAACAGGTCGAACAGGAGAACGAGATCTTCGACCTCGGTCGGAAGCGTGACGAGCTCACACTTGAACTCGAAAAGCTCGAACAGTCCGTCAAAGCGCTCGAAGAAAAGCACGACAAACTGCGCGTCCGGCTCCGAGAACTGTCGATTTAAGTGGCACATTTCGTGCCAAATCGCTGGTTTTACTGGCACATTTCGTGCCGTTTTCGGACTTTTGGTGATATCACGGAAACCCCAGGCTCTGCCTGGGCTATCACGACAAGTGATAGCAGTTTCCCCTTATGCTCTTTGAACGAACTTTTAGGACATTGGCAATATACAGCCTCCAGAAAGGTGGTCAGGCAAATGGATCTGTTACTCCGCGACATCGACCCCGTCATCGTGAAGCAAATCGATGAATGGGCGAAGGAACACAATCGCTCCCGGCAACAATACTTGAAAGAACTGCTTGCCTCCTGGTGCGCGAACGGTATCCAATCGACGCAGGTCGAGCGACTGGAACGACAGCTCGAGGCGAACACGCTCCACCTGAAACGGAGTGCGGACGAGCTCGCCGAAGTGACCCGTTTGTTGAACGAGGTGATGCAGGATGCGTGAGACACCCGGTGTCGTCATCAAGTCGAAGTTCAAGGTGCCTAGTACAAAAAAGAAATCGCGTCAGTACACGACATACCTCGAATACATCAATCGACCGGATGCGAAAGACAGCCGCGAACAGTTCGAGACGTATCACGACTATATGGAAGACGAGACGAAGTCGAGCGGTCTGTTTACACGCGAGGACGACCGGTTGAACGACGGAAAGCGGCGCGCCGTCCGCGACATCTTCAAGCAAGCGCAAGAGAAAGGGAGCATTCTCTGGCAGGACGTCATCTCATTCGATAACACCTGGCTACGGGAGACCGGTGTGCTCCACGACGACCTCATCGACGAGAAACGATTAATCCAGGCGACGCGGAACGCGGTCGAGGCAATGCTCCAAAAAGAAAAGATGGTCCACGCCTACTGGACCGGTGCCGTGCATTACAACACCGACAACATTCACGTACATGTCGCCATCGTCGAGACGAGCCATATACGCGAGCGCGGCAAACGCAAACCGAAATCAATCGAGCTGATGAAGTCGAAGGTCATCCATTCCCTCGCCGACCGGACGAAAGAACAGGAGAAACTGAACGCGTTCATAAGAGACGAACTGATCGCCCATAAACGGAACCGGAAGATCCAAACGCTCCCGAACCGTGTCCTGCATCCGGAGCTCGTCCGTCAGTTCAAGGACATCTATGAGCGGTTGCCGGAAGACAAACGTCAATGGCGCTACAACATGAACGGGATGCAACCGCTCCGTGAATCGCTCAATCGTCTGACCGACAGTTATATCGACATTCACTTCAAATCAGAGTTTCAAGCCTTCAACGCGCGACTCGAGCAGGAGGTAGCGTTCCATCGTCGCAGCTACGGCGACACGGAGAAAGCCGAGCATTACCGGACGACGAAACGACAGGACCTCTACACCCGGATGGGGAATGCCATCCTCTCAGAGATGCGCGACTTGTCAAAAGAACAGGTGATATTGGAGAAAAAAGGAGCCCCAAAACATCCGATCCGACGCGCATTCAACCAACAAAAAATATTCAACGAATCACTCTACCGGATCGAGCGGCACATGAACGACGAATTCGAACACTTGAAGAATCAACGTGCTTTCGAACAGTTGGAACGAGACATCGAATATGGAAAGTGAGGGAGGACGATGGAAGAGTTGAGACAGATCCGTCTTCGATTGAAGCCGGAGACGGTCGCGTATTTGGAAGAGTTCGCCGACGACAAACGCTTCGGCCACCTCGGTCAAGTCATCGACCACATCGCAGACGAGCATAGACAACTGGCCGACGAGAAGTGGGACATGCAGTTCCTCATCCGCTCAATTAGCACGCAGGTATCCCGTCATATCGAGGAAATGATGAATGAACAGGTTTCAACGGAACTCGAGCGGATTCGACTCGCCGCGAACCGCTCTGATCGGCACGGACAGATCCTGACAGAGCTCCTACAAGCACTCATGCAGACCGAGGGCATCGAGGACATCATGACGACGGACCAATTCAAGCCGACGTTCCTCGAGACGGCGGAACGTATCGTCCAGGAACGCATCGAGCACCAAAAACAGAAGAAGGACACACTAACTTTTGAGAGAGGATGAATCCTATGCGACCACTTGACCGTCCCTTCACGATGGGACAACTGTTGACGCTTCAACCGAAAAGCGTCACGGTCCTCATCTATGGAAAACAGTACAACATCCCGATATCAATATCTGAGCATCAGCTTTTAACCGCCATTGCAAAAGACGAGATCGTCTTGCTTCCCGTCAATTTCGAACGGACACGGCTGTTACTCGATATCCCGGAAACGTTGCCACAACTTGAACGTGAACTGAACGATTTTGCGGATAGTGATGAATCTGTCACCGACTTGTTGAAGGAAGGAGTCTGACACGATGGCCAAGATGAAGACGAACGAAGAACGGAAGGCCGAGCTCGAGGCCTTGACCGAACAGATGGGACAACAAATCGACAGCTACTTCGAGAGCCCAGAAAAGATTCGAGAACATCTGCAGTTCCTCGGCAAGTTCCATCAATACTCGATGCGGAACGCGGTCTTGATCGAGTCCCAATTTCCTGGTGCGGTCGCGGTCGGTTCTTATCCATTCTGGGAGAAGCAAGGCGCGCAGGTCCAAAAAGGTGAGCGTGGCATCAAAGTGTTCGTCCCGAACCCGGTGACGTACGCCCTGCATAAAGACGAATGGGTACCGCTCAGCAAGGCACCGAAGCCAATCAAGGAAGGCGTGAAACAAGGACGCATCTCGTCACGGAAGATGATGTACTTCAAGATCGGTCACGTGTTCGAGTACACGCAAACCGACGCGCGCGAGAAAGGAATCGAGGTCTCGGACATCTTCAAACGGTATCACCGGGACGGCGGGATTGAGAACGAACAAGACATCCGTGACGCCTTGACGACGCTCGCGGATGCCCGGAATGTGACGCTATTGGAGGAACCGCTCGATGAGATCGGGACTGCGAAGGGTTGTTACTATCCGGAGCTGCATGCGATCGCCTTGAACCCGCGGAACACATCGATTGAAGACGTCAACGTCCTGATCCACGAGCTCGCCCACGCAGAGCTCCACAACCAGGAACGGAATCTTGAACGAGACCAACCGCTCACGGCACCCGAGAAGGAGTTCCAGGCCGAGATGGTCGCCTATGTCGTCTCACATCAGCTCGGGTTCCCGACGGACGACTTCTCACTCTCCTATCTGGCCGGTTGGACGAAAGACAAGGAGCTCCTCGACAAAGAAAAGTTGTTGCAAGAAGTCCATCAGACATCCGCGACCTTCCTTGATCATATCGAGTCACACTTAGAAAAGGTACGCGCGTTGGAGCAAGAAAAGGAACAGACTCTACTTGAATATATCGAGCAACTAGATCAGCGTATGGGATGGAAAGACTCCGACCTCACACTCTACGAACGGGTTCACGCCGTACAAGGTGTGTTTCCCGAAGAAGTAGAATCCTATCTAAATGCAAAAGCGACCCTCGAAACGAACCTGATGCTGGATCGCGTCGATGAGCCACTTATGTATATTCATGGTAAGGGACTTGGGTTTCAACAGTTCGGCATTGCCAATAATCATGACTTTAGTGAAGATGGACTCGTTGCCTACACTGTCGCGCTACCCACTCAACCTTTGATCAGTGGTCATTTTGACCCTGAAAGAACAGTTCATCCATTACATGACTTAGAAAAGAACAATAAGGTGGAAAAACCAATCCTCAAAAATCTTGAATCTAGTTGGCATAATGTGTTGCTCGATAATGAAAAGAAATCTCTTTCTAGAACTGCATTGTTGAATATTGAACGCTTAATTTAGTTTTTAAGTATGGGGCTTTTAAAAGTCCCATACTAGTTACTTTCTATGCTGTTCTTTTGATATACCGTTCGAATTTCCAATACGTTGAAGGCAAGGGCGTTCCCATCATCGACACTTAATTTAAAAAAGTCATTCATATAGTTATCCGTCATATGATTGAACTTTATAAATTCGTCAATGACTTCTAGAAATACGTTTAAATCCGTAAAATTATCGACTTTATATTGCTCACCTGTTTTCAACTTTAAATACAAAGTACTTTCCACTCGCTCGAACCTCCTTTTTTCACTACATCATTTTTTAACATATTAAGCATTCAGTACTTAGAACCTATATGCTGTTAAGTTAAGTCGTTTGAATTCCATAATTTTTTCTTCTAAACTCTTCTCAATTTTTGAAGTACTGTCACTCATATTTGAAGTACTGTCACTCATATAAGTTTCTTTATATTTCTTTATGTTTAGATAAGGAATAATAATCACATCAGATATATCGACATTTTCTAAATCAGAGCCCCCACTCCGTTGATATGTTTCGATTAAGTCGTCGTACGTTTTTATATCTTGCTCATGGTGATAATTAAGCACCTGACCTTTGCCAATTTCACTCATAAACTTTTCTCTTATTTCTTTGATATATTGTGAAGTGATTTCGATCGATTTCTCTGCTTCTTCTTTTGAAGGGAAATATCCTGAGTGGATTACATTATTTCGAAAAGATAACCATTCAAGCTTGTTGTTGATTTTCTTCATTTCTGGCGGTGGTAATTTAAATAAATTCAAGTAAAGAAACAAAAAAGCCCCATATTGTCTCTCAGATTGTTTACTAACTCTCTTCCAAAGCGAATGGACATATTCCTGTTCAATTTCACCTATGTACAGCATCAAATTGACACAGTGTTCATGAAACCTTTCTATTGAAGCAGCTAGGTTGGCAACTGTTTCTCTATAGTAAGCATCGTCATAAGCAAATATTGCTCGATCATACAATAATTCATAAGTTTCTATACTCACCGCTCCGACAGACACATGTCCTTCTTTACACTCAAAAATAAAACCTCTCTTGTCTTGCACATCTACTTCTATATAAATATCCTTTTTGGCATATGCATATTCTTCGTCAAAGTGATAATGATTTAATACATGAAAGTAATTTAATCCTTGAAATTCTTCTTTGCTAAAAAAATCATTTTTATCTTTTATGCGACATTCTTTGCATATACATCTAAATTTCATCTGCCACCACCATCCTTAAAAAATAAAAATCTCATCAATCTTCCCAAAGCTCGTCCATCAACGCATCGATTTCTTTTGATAATCGTTGCTTTTCCTCTGAATCTATCTCAACTCGTCCATCTTCGTAAAACCAAAGTACATCCCCAGATTGAATCGAATCAGGGAGTCGCGACTTTGGAATGTCCTCCATCACTTCCCCGAATTCGACAACAGCCAAATCCTCTTCAAAGCGGTCGATGATTCCTTTACGTCGCTTCATTTTGATTTTTTCACGGCATAGCTTGAGCCGTTCCCTGTGATGATGATTGTGCCGTTTTTATCTGTACGAAGCGTATTCACTTTTTGTCGCTTCAAGTTCGTCACCACTTCGGACGTCGGGTGCCCATAGCTGTTCTTCCCGACGCTGATGATGGCATGCTTAGGTTTGACCGTGTTCAGGAACGTGCTACTCGTCGACGTCTTGGCACCGTGATGGCCCACTTTCAAGACATCCGCCCGGAGCGTCTGCTTCTTCGCCATCATGTCCTTCTCAGAAACATGTTCCGCGTCCCCTGTGAACAAGAAGGTGTTCTTCTTGTACGTGACATGAAGGACTGCACTCCAATTGTTCAAGTCACTGTTCGAGTAGGATTTGACCGGACCGACAAATTTCGCACTCACACCTTTGATTGGCAGTTTCACTCCGGCCTGTGCCGTTTTGATGGTCTTCCCTTCCCGTTTGACGGCTTGAAGGAAGTCTTTGTAGGCCTGGGTAGTGTGCTTCACTTTCGGCGCGTAGACGTTCTCGACACGATAGGCATCCAAGATTTCGTCTAACCCACCGATATGATCGGCGTCCGGATGCGTCGAGATCAACACCTCGATGTCGTCCACTTTTTGCTTTTTAAGGTAGGCGACGATGACATCGCCCTTTCCTTTGTTCCCACCGTCGATGATGACATCCTCACCGCTTGGCATCTTGATGTAGATGGCGTCTCCTTGCCCGACATCGATGTAATGGACTTTGATGCTCGCAGCGGCCGATGCTTCCCCATATGGCGACACCAATAGCACTCCACTAAATAGAACGGCACTCCCAATCTTGATCCATTTATTCATCCTCTATCACCTCGTATGAATTTATTGTAAAATTATTCAATATAGTCTCATTATAATTAGGCTTTAACCATATTGCTTTAATATTTCACATGAAACCTAATATAAAAATAACCCAGGTTCCTTTTTCGTACTATTAATTACTTTAAAAAAACTGATAATAGTTCAAAATCCTCCAAAGATATCTAAAAATTAAGCCGACTAACGTTTCACAGCAAATCATCCAATGTAGCGCGCACATGACAAAAAATGAATTACATACATAGCTAAACAGTTATCATCACATGATTAGATCAGCTGAAAATAATACTAAATAAAGTGCTTGCTAGCACGTTTGAATAGGAGATATTGTTTATGTCTTATACACGTGAAGAAAAAATGAGAGCATTGTCCCGTTGCAAGAATTGCCTTACCCAAGCTCGTGCGCCTAAAATCGGCGAACGTGTGGTCGCGCGAACATACACCTCTCAATCCATTTCGCACCTTAATACCTATACAGTTAAAGATGTACGATGGGGACAAATCCAAGTTAAAAATGATGAGAATGAGCTTAAATGGGTAGCCGCAGACGTTTTTTTCTTTGAAGACGATATACCTGAAGCCTTCGCTTCTATCGCACGCGGTGAAATCCGTCGGCGTAGCCGAGGTAGTCGAGAGTACACACGCGTCAATGTAACAAGCAAAATGCAGACTGTCGAAGTAATGTTATACGTAGATGAGTTCGAATTCAAAATTTCACATGGACGCAGTCATTTAGAGATTAGACACAATTTAGACGATGGTACCAATTTTTTTGCTGAGCTCCCATCCTTCTCATATACAACCAAAATGTTGGATGCACTCGCTAGTTACGTAATATTTGACGATGACCTCAATGCTTCTAGCGATATCAAACTCACAGTTCAGTTGTCTCTGGAGCGGTACGCTACATCCGATGCACTTGCTCATGCCATCTTGAAAGCAAAGAAAACTCTACTAGATAGTCTACCTGATGCGCTTCATGAGCTCGAATCGGTTATTGATCCTGACGATATCTACAATATCGAACGATTTACTAATCTGAAGCAAAATATCCCGACCTTCATCCGCTTTTAATAGCATCAAATAAGCCATTTTAAGATGTCGGGTACTTAGGAAAACATTGAAAAAAGAAATTTACAGTGAGGCTTAGATCATTTAATGATCTAAGTCAAAATCATTTATAAAAAACACCATTCGACCGAATGGTGTTCCTCGCGTGGCGTGAGACACGCCCACGTTTTTGGTTTTGACCTTGCTCTTACGCTCCGTGCCTCCCGTCAGAAAGGGCCAGGAACATAGAGATGCGGCGTTGAGTATCGGACCGTCAGGGAGGCAGCGGTGCGATGAGCGACTTCGCCTCCTGGCGTTAGACGCTCACGCATGAGCCCGGATCACCATTCCTTCTCCCAGGCCCCGTCTTCAAACACGCTCCAATCCTCGAACCGATACTTGATGAGCCAATGGACATGCATCACTTCATATTCGAATACACCCTTGGAGAGCTCTGAGACCACAAAACTGACGTCTCCATTCCCCACCACCCATGTCCCATATAGATATACGATCTTAATCGGACGCTCTTCAGAATCTACATAGATCACCACGCGGAAGTAAGGCGAGTTCCGTCCTTCATCGAACCGGACGACCTTCTCGACGCCATGTTCCCTGTCGACGACGCGCATCCAATCGGGACGCTCCATCAATTCAGAGAACACGGTCCGGACGAACGGATCCAATCCATCGAACGCATAGTCATCAAGTATCCGCTCGTCCATCACGCCTCACCCCTTTCAGTTTTTATAGACCAATTCCCAATACTTATGGGATTCACGCTTCGTTCAAAGACTCACTAAATAAAAATGTATACATGTATACAAATCTACAAGTATACATGTATACATTTCGAAACAATCAGTTATGTACTTGAAGCGTGTTCGTATTAAAGAAGACCGTCATTTGTTTTAATCGTTCCCCTTCTTTCACCTCACAAAGGATATCCATGCTCACCAACTCGAATGCCTCAGGATCGATATCCATCCGTTCAGGAAGTCTTCTAAGCAATACCTCTTTCATCTCTTTGATCGTTTGTTGGTCCAATGTGTGACTCATTTGAATCATCCTCTCCTGTTGATAGCTCAACAATACCTTGAATCTGACCTCTCAACATCTCGACTTGTTTCATATAAGCCCTGGGCTTGTTTGAAACAAGCCCAGGGCTTACGTAGGAAAAACGACCATTTTCACCAAACAAGCACCCATTTTTTCATCAATTCATCACAAATACACATTCATGAAAAGACAGAGCAACGTGATTTCTTTATGCCTTTGACTTCTCACCAAATCATTTGTTTTCGCCACGCGAAAACATTCCTTTTTCCGGATTCGAATTCTGGATCCAGGCGAGAGCAACGCGAGTCGCCCATCCCGTCAAAGAAAAACGCACGTTTTTCTTCCTTGCCCTTACCGGACGGACCAGGACCGGTCCCCCGGCCCCATTCCATTCCGTTCAACCCATGTAACCTCGCTGTTTCATGCTGACGTACGACTCGTCCGACCCGAGGATGAGATGGTCGAGCACCGGGATGCCGATGAGGTCCCCCGCTTCATGTAACCGTTCGGAGACGAGGATGTCCTCCCGGCTCGGGCTCGGGTCCCCGCTCGGATGTTGGTGACAGGCGATGATGCACGAGGCATTGTTCAAGATGGCGCATTTGAAGATTTCTCGCGGATGGACGACGCTCGAATTGACGCTCCCGACATGCGCCCGATGGACGCCGATGACCCGATTCTTCGTGTTGAGCATGATGACGAGGAACACCTCCCGGTCATCATCCCCGATAAAGGATGCCCCGATTTGTCGGGCGTTGTCGGGTGACTGGATGACGGCGTGCTCGAGGGCGACCATTTCCTCGCGAACCTCTTGTTTGATACGGATGACCTCGATGATTGACGATAGTTCCATGATGGTTTGTCCCCTTTCGGATAAGCTGTCCTCAGAACGAACACCGTTGTGCGTCCTGTTGACGGGAACGCAGCGAGCGTCGGGAGACGGTGCAAGGGCGACCGCAGGGAGAGCCTCAAAAAAATGCGTAGAGCAAACGGAGGACCAGGCTTCCGTAGCCAACGAGCGAAAAGCCTTGCTTTGAGCCAAAAGCGAAGGAAGACGGGCCGGAGGGCGCGTCATTTTTTTGACGTCCCTTGCACTGACGACCAGCGAGCTAGAGTACGGAAACAGGACGCAAGCTACAGAAAATAAAAAAATCGTCGTCTCAAATCGAATAAATATGTTCCAAAAAATACTTTTAAAGATACAATCTAAATGATATATTATTAACAAACAATAAAATAAAATCGAAACAAACGCTATTTTAATTCGACTTTGAGGAGGTATAATATGAATAATGAAACAAATGAAGTAGGGATGAAGGTACAAAAGCTACGTGAATACCACAGCATTAGTCTACGAGACTTAGCTCAAGCTATCGGGGTACGCCATGTCATGCTGAATAAGATCGAAAACGGGACGCAGCGACTCGATCTAGAAACATTAACAAAGTTAGCCAATCATTTTTCTATTTCCGCTGAATACTTTGTAAACCCTCACGTTTCAATTGCACAAGCTACTAAAAAAGTAAGTGAACCCTCATCGTGTGTAACGGCATTTAAGCAAATTCTTGAAAACTACCCCACTGAAAAAGAGAAATCATTTAAAGATAATTCTTTAGCTGATTTCCTACGCAATGATCTGGTCAAAATAGTAAACGATGCACTAAAGATTGATAGTAGTCGTTACAAAGTGATTGGTTCTCCAGGAAAAGGGGTTTGGGCTAGAGTTCCATGGATAGGTGTTTTCGACCGTAGCGTGACCTCGAGCGCGCAGCGCGGATACTATGTAGTCTATTTATTTAGAGAAGATATGTCTGGATTTTATTTGAGTTTAAACCAGGGGTATACGTACTTCCGAAATAAATACAGAGATAAGGAAGGACGACAAAAAATTCAAAAGACAGCGGAAATTATCCGTTCGAGAATTGAAATTCCTAGTCAATTTCAGTTAACAACCATCGATCTTCACTCAGAAGCGAGTTTAGCGTTTGGGTATGAGGCAGGTCACATCTGCGGAAAATACTATGATGCTAGTTCGCTCCCAGATGAATTTGAAATGATAAACGATTTCAGAAGTCTGCTAGAAACATACAATAAAATTGTTGTGCTGCTGAATGGAAGGAATGCAGAAGAACTTAACGACTATCTTCTTTTAGAAGATGATCTAGAATTTCTAGAAACTGACGAAGAAAGTTTTCAAAAGCTCGCCAATGAGTTAAAAGTAGATTCTTCTGATGAGCCAAAAGAAGAACCACGGCCCCCTAAAACAGTGGTTACAGATAACTTAGGAAAAGCGCGTTACCCTCGCAGTGCAAAAGAAGCAGCTTTAGCTTTAGTTCGTGCGAATTACACCTGTGAATTGAACGAAAATCATGAAACATTTCTTTCAAAGAGCACCGGCCAAAGATATGCTGAGGCTCATCATTTTGTTGGAATCTCCAATCATCCGAAGTTTCCTGAAGTGGATCTAGATCGAGCTGCGAATATCGTGTGCTTATGTCCAAATTGTCATCGTAAAATTCATTACGGTGAAGATGAGGTCCGTTTACCAATGATTGAAAGTTTATTCGCGAAAGTGAAAGAACGTCTCGAACAAGTTGGAATCGAAGTGACGTTGACCCAGTTAAAAGAGTTCTACAACATTTCTCCTACCCATACGTAACAACCTCTGAAGGCGTCATCGTTCATGTAATCTACATCTAGGTTTCGAAGCGGGTGTTATCCTGAACCTTTATTTACCTCTAAAGATTGATTTGCTGCTTATAGGCCTTGTTCTAGACACGCAAGCAATGAAAAATCGATCAGAAGACACTGTTTATAGATGAAAAACAATTTAAAAAGTCATCTATAAAAATATTGGTTAAGGTTCTAACACCCAATTGCTGTAAAATATCTATAGAAGATCTCGATAGCCCTAAGGAGGAGCATCTATGAAACCGAAGCACGCTATGACCGAAGAAGACATCAAAAATAAATTCATTACTCCCGCCATTTTAAATTCTGGCTGGGACATGCAGTCTCAAATTTATTTTGAGCATTACTTTACTGATGGACGTGTAATTGTTCGTGGTAATTTGACTGCTAGAGCTGAAGGCAAACGTGCAGACTATTTGTTAATGCACAAAAGCAACTATCCCTTGGCGATCATCGAAGCCAAAGATAACAATCATCCAGTAGGCGGAGGAATGCAACAAGCTATTGATTATGCGGAAATCTTGGATATCCCCTATGCTTACAGTTCGAATGGGGATGCATTCGTTGAACACAATCGCTTAACGGGTGAAGAACGGACGATTTCATTGTCAGAGTTCCCTTCTCACGATGTTCTTTGGTCACGCTATCAACAAGATGCCGGTTTAAGCACCGAACAAGAAGAATTAATCAATGAGCCGTATTACTATCAACTCGGTGATAAAACACCGCGCTACTATCAACGTGTCGCAATCAACCGTACGCTTGATGCAATCGCCCAAGGCCAAAACCGTATCATGCTCGTTATGGCAACAGGAACGGGGAAAACCTATACTGCCTTCCAAATTATCTATCGTCTCTGGAAAGCTGGGATTAAGAAGCGGATTCTTTTCTTAGCCGATCGTAATATTTTAGTTGATCAAACCATGATCAACGACTTCAAGCCGTTTGAAAAAGTCATGACAAAAGTAGAAAATCGAGTTCTCGATAGCGCTTACGAAGTCTATACAGCGCTCTATCAACAGTTAGCTGGTGAAGATGGAATGGAGCCTTTCCGACAATTCGAGCCTGACTTTTTCGATTTAGTTATTATCGATGAGGCTCATCGTGGATCAGCTAAAGAAGAAAGTCGCTGGCGTAAAGTGTTAGAATACTTCAGTGGGCCCGATACGACACATATTGGTTTGACTGCTACGCCAAAAGAAACGAAGGACACTTCAAACATTACGTATTTCGGTGAACCGATCTATACGTACAGTTTAAAACAAGGAATTGATGACGGATTCCTTGCTCCATATAAAGTCGTTCGAGTCGGGTTAGATCGTGATTTAGAAGGTTACCGCCCTGAAAAAGGGAAAGTCGATATGTTCGGAAATGAGATTGAAGATCGAGAGTATAACATTTCCGATTTTGATCGAAACATGATTATTGATGGACGCACCGAAGAGGTCGCCAAACGAATCACAGAATTCTTAAAAAAGCATGATCGGTATATGAAGACGATTGTGTTCTGTGCAAACATCGACCACGCAGAACGTATGCGCAGCGCATTAGTCAATCTTAACTCTGACTTAGTAAGAGAGAATTCAAAGTACATCATGCGCATCACGGGTGATACGCCTGAGGGGAAGGCGCAGCTCGACAACTTTATCGATCGTTCAAGCCAATATCCGACAATTGTGACCACATCGAAATTGTTAACTACAGGCGTCGATGCTAAGACGTGTCGCCTCATCGTACTCGATTCAAATATCAACTCGATGACTGAATTTAAGCAGATTATTGGTCGAGGGACCCGTCTTGATCCCGAATTTGGAAAAGAATACTTCACTATCATGGACTTCCGTAATGTTAGTCGTCTATTTGCTGATCCAGAGTTTGATGGAGACCCTGAAGTCATTTACGAAGTGCCTGAAGATGGTGAGCTACCGGACGAAACAAATGATCCTAGTGGAACACCGAATACGAACACCCCTTCTCCTACTGGACTTCCAGGCGGAAACGGTGATGAAGATGACTATTACGCAGCACCCAAAAAATATCGAGTCAACGATGTCGATGTACGAATTTCTAATGAACGTGTTTATTATTATGATGTGGGCGGAAAACTCATCACTGAAAATTTGATTGATTATACGAAGCGCAATATTCGTAGTGAATATGCCACGTTAGAAGAGTTTTTACGAAAATGGAAAAGTACCGAACAAAAACAATCACTTCTTGATGAACTGAAGAAGCACGGTGTTTTATTAGAGGCTTTGTTCGACGAGGAACCACACTTGAAGAATCTCGATGAGTTTGATTTGATTTGTCACTTAGCGTACGATCAAAAACCACTGACAAAGACTGAGCGAGCGAACAACGTGAAAAAACGTGGTTATATCTACCAGTATCAAGATGTGGCTCGTGATGTCCTCGAATTATTGCTTGATAAGTACCAAAATGAAGGGGTCAAAGAAATTGACGGCACTACCGTTCTTGAACTCCCAGAGTTTCAGCGTTTCGGCAGTTCACTTAAAATCGTTAAGGCTTTTGGTGGAAAAAAAGAGTATTTAAATGCATTAAAACAATTAAAAGATGAAATTTATATTTCCTAGGAGTTGTAATTCATGTCAATCACCTCGTTTGTAAAGAATATGCAAAACATTATGCGTAACGACGCCGGAATTTCTGGTGACGCGCAGCGTCTCGAACAAATCGTTTGGATTTTGTTCCTTAAAGTCTATGCAGCTAAAGAAGAACAATGGGAGTTGCATGACGATAACTACACTTCCATCATTCCAGAAGAATGCCGTTGGGAAAATTGGGCCGTCGATAAGAAAGACGGAAAATCCTTAACAGGAGAAGCACTTCTCAATTTCGTGAACGGTACTCTTTTCCCTACTCTTAAAACGCTTCCGGTAGACGAATTGACACCGGTAAGTAAATCCATCGTCAAATTTGCTTTTGAAGATGCGAACAACTATATGAAAAATGGTGTGCTCTTACGCCAGGTCGTAAACGTTATTGATGAAATTGATTTTACTGACTACAAAGAACGTCATGCCTTTAACGAAATTTATGAACAAATTTTAAAGGATCTTCAAGCACAGCGCGCATCGGGAGAGTTCTACTCTCCCCGTGCGACGACTGACTTTATGGTACAAGTCACTAATCCTCAACTCGGAGAGCGTGTCGCCGACTTCGCTTGTGGAACCGGTGGATTCTTAACTTCATCGTTGAATCACTTAATTCAACAAGTCACGACAACAGAGGAACGAGAGCTCTATAATGCTTCTGTCTTCGGGATTGAAAAGAAGGCGTTTCCTTACTTACTCGCCATTACGAACTTATTGCTCCATGACATTGATAATCCAATGATTGTGCATGGTAACTCTTTAGAAAAGAATGTACGAGATTATTCAGAACGTGAAAAATTTGAAGTCATTCTAATGAATCCTCCTTACGGCGGATCAGAGATTGATGGGATTAAAATGAATTTCCCACTCGAATTACGCAGTAGTGAAACGGCTGACTTGTTTATGTCTGTTATTATGTACCGGTTGAAAAAAGATGGTCGCGCTGGCGTCATCTTACCAGATGGTTTTTTGTTTGGTGAAGATGGATCGAAGCTCGCGATTAAAGAAAAACTGATCAAAGAATTCAATTTGCATACGATTATCCGGTTGCCGCATAGCGTATTCGCACCATATACATCCATCCACACAAATATGTTGTTCTTTGATAAAACAAAACCGACAGAAGATGTTTGGGTTTACCGATTAGACATGCCAGAAGGGTATAAAAACTTTTCTAAAACACGTCCAATCAAACTAGAACATTTTGAACCTGCCTTAGAGTGGTGGAATAATCGTGTAGAAATCATCGATGGAAAGAACGAAAAAGCACGTAAGTTTACAGCGGAAGAAATTATCGACCGGAAGTACAACCTTGATTTATGTAAGTTCCCTCAAGATGAAGAAGTTATCTTAGAGCCTCAAGAACTGATAGAAAACTATGTAGCAGAGCGCTCACGTCTAAATCATGAAATCGATAGTATCTTAAGTGAAATTCAATCTATGTTAGGTGAAGTTAAATGAATGCAAATCAAGTGAAAAAATCACTTTTACAACTGGCTTTTTCAGGAGAATTAATCCTCCAATCTAATGAATCAAATAAAGATTTAACAAGAAAAGAATTTTTAAATGATTTTTCTGTTCCCGTACACTGGGAGACTTATAAATTAGGTGATTTTACAACTTTTATTGATTACCGTGGTCGTACTCCTAAGAAAACCAGTTCTGGAGTTAGATTAATTACCGCAAAAAACATAAAAGATGGTTTTATAAATTTAGAGCCAGCTGAGTTTATTTCCGAAGAAGATTACCCAAAGTGGATGACTAGAGGATACCCTCAAAAAGGAAATATCTTTTTCACAACTGAGGCTCCATTAGGTAATGTGGCTATAAATAATTTAGATCAACTATTTGCTACAGCACAACGTTTAATTACAATCCAAGTGAATACTAATTGCCATAATAAGTTTTTGTTTTATTATTTAATGTCAAATCAAGCAAAGACTCAAATTTTAAAAATGGCTACAGGCACTACTGTAAAAGGTATAAAAACAAAAGTTCTAAAAGAGTTGATTGTTCCTCTTCCGCCTCTAGAAGAACAAAAATTAATATCTGAAAAAATAGATGCTTTATTAGCAAAAGTTAAAGAATATCATTACTACTATACAAACCTTGAAGAAGAAAAAAAAATCTTTCCAAAACGTTTAGAAAAATCAATTCTCCATTACGCAATACAAGGTAAATTAGTTAATCAAGATACTTCAGATGAACCCGCTTCAAAGTTATTGAAACAAATATCTGAACAAAAAGAACAAATGATTAAAGAAAAAATCATTAAGAAAGAAAAATCGTTGCCTCCTATAACTGAAGAAGAAATTCCTTTTGATATTCCTGAAACTTGGGCATGGGTGCGGTTAAAAAATATTGGAATTATTACTTCTGGCGGTACTCCTAAAACGGCAGTTCCTGATTACTGGAATGGTAATATCACTTGGATTACACCAAGCGATATGGGGAAAAATAAAAATTCTAAATACTTATCAACTTCAGATAGAGTCATTACTTCTCAGGGGCTATCGAATTCTTCTGCTCAATTAATTCCTAAAAATTCGATAGTTTATTCTAGCAGAGCACCAATTGGACATATTAATATTATGACAACTGATTATGCTACGAATCAGGGATGCAAATCATTTTCTCCTATTTTAGTCGACGTTGAATATATTTATTACGCGCTAAAAGTCATGACTCCTTATTTACAAAAAAAAGCTTCAGGTACAACTTTCAAAGAGATTTCAGGTACAACTTTTGGACTTTCTTTAATTCCTTTACCGCCTCTACAAGAACAGTCGAGAATAGTTAAGGCTATTGAAAAAAATAAAAATGTCTTGAATAAATTGAACGCCGCTCTAGTTTTTTAAACGAACGTTAGAAAGACATATTTGTTTATCTTTTCACAAAAAATGAAAAGGGCTTTAAATAGTCCTTTTCATTTTGTCTTAATTGTCCATTAACTCATCTTTTTATCAATGTTCGTTTTTTATATTTGATGAGTAAGCAAACGAACAGAGGTCCTTAATGATGAAATTGGATATACACGAGTCTCAAACAACTTGGATTCACAGTCAGATAAATAAAAGAATTGGTAATACTGAAACTATTCATTCAAAGAGAAAGGAAATGAATTTCACTTACTCAGCCGCACCTCAAGCTATACCTTTATTTTCCTGATGTTCCCAAGAGAGCAGTTCCTCTACAGTAGAGAACACAGAAAAAATACTTACGACAGAGGAAAAACATCAAGACGTCCGAGCCGGGCACCACGGAATCAAGTGTGGCGACTATTACAGAAGGACCTGTCGATATCAAATATGGGGATTGCGAGTATTGTGCGTCCACGAATGAGCATTGTAAATTGATCCGTGTCATGTCAGACGGTCGTTAAGGTTTCAGGCGTCGAATACAGTAAGCTCGACAGGTGACATGTTATCCGTAAGGACGGCGGCGCGATTGACTTTAAAATGATCATCACATATCTAGATACGAAAACATATATTACATCACATTACCAATACACATATGCGGTCCAAAGAAATGTGATTACCGACTCGTTCGACAAGGTCAATCCGGACGAGTTGAACGAGGCACTCACAGAAAGTGAGTTGGAATCCCCAGCCACGAACGAGCCTGCTGGTGATGAGATACGAATGGAGACGGTCAGGTGACGATTCAATAGGCGAAAGACGCCGGTTTCACGATGCCGATAATGAGCGACCATTGGCTTTATCCTTATATGCGTGATAACGACAATGACGGGATGGTCGGGGAATGATTTCAACCCAAAAATTAAAACAATGATGATTGTAAAAAAGACATTCTCCATTTTTTAAGAGAATGTCTTTTTATATTCATTTACGTTTTCTCTTCACTTTGTCGAGCCGAATTTTCTCAATTAACGCGTGGATGATTTGCTCATCTCTTCCACCGAAATCTTTATTGAAGGGAATCCGCTCTCCTTCGAACATGAAGTAATCGAGCAGGTAGGGGACTCGTGGTGTTGCGTGGCCCCACGTGTGCTCCGAGCAACGTTCCCATACTTCGGCTTCAAACTCTTTTGAATACCGCATATGCTCGACGGCAACCTTGACCTCGGACTTCTTCAGGACGAAGTAATCCTCGAACACGAATTTACCGAGAAGCTCGTACCACATCTCCTCGCGAGCCCTTTCTTTAATCGCTTCTATATCGATTTCGACATGATACGGGGCCTCTTCTTCATTCTTGACGACATCCCCTGCTTCCCCCGTCACCGACTCCGGATACAGCCCCCATCCTTCCGGCATCCGTTCTTTGATGAACTGTTCCAGCGCCTCCTCACTGATCCGATAGCCTTTTTTACGTGACTCGAGCGGTTCTGCCCGGATCACGCCTTTTCGTACCCAGTTGCGGACCGTCTCCTTGTGGCTTGTGAGCTTGTTCTTCGATAAGATTTCAAATGCTTCGTCAATCGTATACATGCCAAACCTCCCTTTAACACAATGATGATTTTATTAAATAATACCATAAACGTTGTATTAAAGTGAGCTGATTCTTTAATCAATTTCGAATCAAGTAGAAATTACTAAATGAATATCAAACAAAAACACCATTCGACCGAATGGTGTTCCTCGCGTGGCGTGAGACGCGCCCACGTTTTTGGTTTTGACCTTGCTCTTACGCTCCGTGCCTCCCGATAGAAAGGTCCAGGAGCGTCTGAGCCAGCAGCTCTTGTTATCGGGCCGTCATGGGGGCAACAGTGTGATGAGCGAATTCGCATTTTGGCGTTAGACGTTCACGCATGATGCCGGATAGCTATTCCTTCTCCAACAAACCGTCTTCAAGCATTCTCCAAAACTCGAAATCATGTTTGTTTGCTGTGCTCAAGTCACTGCTCCTTTATACAATAAAATTCACAGACATGGACACTTCAAACCGGGTCTCGACCGCTACATTATCATAATAATACAAAGCGTAACGGTTTTGCTGTTCACTAAGCATCTCATCAATCCTGTTCTTTCCGATTAGGGAACTAGATTATTGTTATTGTCGCAAAATATCCATCGTTCATTTCTAAAACAACTTAGATGATTTGATATTACAACTACTCATTTCATTTTAGCTACTAAGTTCCTTAAGTTCCTTATAGTTTTCATCAAAAAGATATAAGCCACCAATTATTTCATCAATGAAACTATATAAGGTGAATGTTACATTGATTCTTGCTGATCCACTGAAGCATCCTCTTACTTTATCCAACCCTTTTTTAATATATAATTTTCCTTCTTCATTATTATTCGAAATATAGAACAACCCGAGATCTAGATAATATCTAGGGAATTCTGAGTAAACGTTTATTGCTTTTAAGAGATACGATTCGTATTGCTCAGGATTTTTATTTAATAAATAAAATTCAGCCAAAGTGAAATACACTATTCCTTTAGATTTATTATCCATTTCATCAATCTTAGATTCAATTTCTGCAACATTTTTTTCTTCTAAAGGACAAAAGAATGAAGCAGACAGATAAATTCCAAGAGCAAAAAGAACCGAGTTATCTGGAAATTTGTTATACGCTTCGAATAAATGTTTTGAGGCATTTTCATAATCTTCTTCCGGTGTAGCCATCTCTGCACTAATCAAAGTAGTCCAAGCATCTAGATTATCAGGGTGATTTCGAACTAATTCTCTTGCAGACTGAATCGCAAATTTGAGCTTCTTAGATGATTGTGCCATTTCCTGTATCTTATTAATTTCTTGATTGATATTCACTTTTTCTCCTCCTTAGTATTTATTACATCCTAATCAAAAACCCTTTAATGTGGTTTGAAGTTCCTTTGAACAAGTTTATACTCTGAACTTTTCCTTGTTTATTTATATAAATTCGAATTATCACTTTATGTCCATTAATTTTTGTTCGTATTTCATTTGAGCCAACTTTAAATTTATTGACTTTCTTAATTTTTTTCAAAGCTGATTTGTATATACTATCTCTAGTTTTTCCCAGCTTCATAATTCCTTTCCTTATATGACTATCAGAGAAGATATGCCTCATGTTTTTTATATGAAGTTCAAACGGAATAGTTATTGTTCTTCCAGTAAATAAACCTCCTCCTGCAGGACCTGCTCCATGTTGTGTTTTACTATCAACCTGTACTAATCCAGTGGGATCAACATTTGTGGTAGGACTATTTGTTACATAACTATAACCGTTCGCCATTTCAATCGATTCATCACTATCTAATATAGGATCAACCGATAGGAACACCGCATGCTCCGGATGATAATAACGTGCCATCAAATAGTAAAGCTTCAAATCCTCATCGTAGTAATACGAGGCATAACGGATTGG
>NZ_JACSJT010000004.1:0-125068 GCF_018617255.1 Exiguobacterium sp. s43 | reverse complement strand
GTTCCCATGCCGAACACGGAAGTTAAGCGTCTCAGCGCCGAAAGTAGTTGGGGGATCTCCCCCTGTGAGGATAGGACGTTGCCAGGCAACAACGCAGGACGACCGAGCATACGCTCGGTCGTTTTTTTGTATGTTTAAGTGTAATATTTATTTGACTAAATGACAAAAAAATATTACATTCGAATGAGAGAGAACGCTTTTTTAAGAAAGAAGGCATTTAAAAATGGTCAAAAAAACGAGCGGACAACTTTATAACCGATTAAGTGTGCTACGAGCAGAGCGGAAATGGTCACAGCAACAAGTCGCAGATTTTTTAGGGGTAAGTCGACAAACGATTGTATCGCTTGAACATAATCGATACAGTCCCTCGCTAAAATTGGCATTTGAGATTGCCATTTTATTTGATACAACAGTGCATGACGTATTTCAATATGAAAAGAAGGAGCAACCTTTATGATGTTATGGATCAACATTCTTATTTTTCCAATTTTTCTTGTCATGCTTATCGTTACATTGAGGTTTTTGTTTGGAAAGGAAGGCAAGGACGAACGTGGAAAAGAAATTGCAACTACTTCTTATATGGTAGCCGCTCCGATTTTCCCCATCGGATGGTTACTTATCGAATGGTATCATCGCTGGTTACATGTCTTGTCGTTTGATGTGTATCGTGATGTGATTTCACTTCTGATCGGTTTGACGTTTACTGTTCAAGGAGTGACCATCACCGTATTAAAATATCGAATTTGATTGGCACTCATATCGAGTGCTTTTTTTGTTGGATGAAACATTTAACGAGTGAAGCACGTATAGCATTGTATAGAGTCAGCATGACCTAACAAATGACGAATCGAAGGCATGACGATAAATGGCGTTCCAATCGACACTTTAATCAGTACAAAGAGAGGGGAAACATAATGGGAAATTTTCAGCAGACCCAATTAGACTTACAACAGCGTATCGCCGAGCGTGATCGACTTGTTCGTAAGCAAGAGATACTAAACAAACAGTTGAACGAGCATGAGGCGGTGCGGAAGGCACTACTCAACACATTCACGAAAGAACAACGTGATGTGTATGACCTTGAAGAATTCTCGCTCGTCAACACATGGCGAAAGTTACGAGGCACGTTTGATGAACAACGGACAATCGAAATGGAAGAGGCTGCTCGCGCTGAACTGAAATTACGAGAACACGAGGCGATGATTGACGAATTGACGCTCGAACATCGAGAATTACAAGAACAGCTCGAGGTTTATGAGGGCATCGACGCTGAGTGGGAGACCTTCTTAGAAACAAAAGAATCCCATCTTGCGAAAGATCCAGCTATTCGCCGAGACCTACACCATCTCACGAATCAACAAGCCGAAACGAATGAACTTCTTATCGAGTATCGGGAAGCCATCGTTGCCGGTAAGGCGGCGCGATCAACGATTGCAAAAACACTCAAACATCTAGATAGTGCGAAGGGGTGGTCGACGTATGATACGTTCTTCGGGGGTGGCTTGATTGCCACAGCAATGAAACATGAGGCGCTAGATGCTTCCGAGCAGACGATGCACGAATTACAATCTGCGTTAGAGCGTTTCTCCCGTGAATTAGCGGACGTGCAAGGTATTGTTCAGGAGTTGCATGTCGATCGAGGTTCACTCATTCAGTTCGCAGATTACTTTTTGGATGATATTTTTTCAGAATGGACGATGCATGGACGAATCAATGATTCCTTAGATCAAGTGAACGGACTGGATAAGGAAATCAGTCAGCTGATTGCTCGTATGACGAGACAAGTGGAAACGTTAGAACAGAAGCTTGACGAGACTGAAGAAAAAAGAAGACAGCTCATCCTGACACGATGAGCTGTCTGTCATTATATTTATAGTAAGGGTTCTTTTGCTTAGTTCAAGGAGAGTGAAGAGAAAATGAGTAAAACGATGGTATTTCTTATTAGAGGGATGGCAGTCACCGGGGCGCTATTGATTTTATCGATTCCATTTTTCTTTAGTTCTCCCATATCGACCACTCTGATCATTGTCAGTTCGATTTCGTTGATTGCCTTTGTGATGTTTACTGTTTCAGCAATCAGGCTTCGAAAACGGATAGAGGATGAATGACGTGTATTTGTTTTTCTGAAACAACAAAATTACCAAAAGGGAGAGAATCATGGAACAACTGATTGAGGGTATCGTACAAAGCGTGAGACCGGATCAACGAACGCTGATTGCTATCTCCGGACACGGGGCAGCCGGAAAATCGACGTTGGCAGAAAAATTACGGGAACGACTCGGTGATATAAACCTGCTTCACACAGACCCGTATATTACAGATTCACAGTTGCGGAAACAAACGATCCTCACGTATCAACACGATGGAACGACCCATCAGTATAAGATGACGGCGTGTCATCCGGCCGCACATCATCTGCTCTCACTCGAGCGAGATGTCCGTATGATTCGGGAAGGGATTGGGTTTTATACGATTGATGTCCCTTATTTAGAGCGGACATGGATTGATCCGGAGAAGCCAATCACGATTATTGAAGGGATGAGTGTCGCATTCCTGGATCTTTCATCTTTTGATCAATCGATTTATCTCTACACAGACGGGGAGACTGAGTTCAAGCGACGTTCGCATCGTGATATTCAGGAACGGGGTATGGAGCTGGACTACTTACACGCTTCACATGTAGAGCGACGTCTGCAATATGAATTGTTCATGCATCCGTATCGCCACCACTTTCAAACTATCGTCAATACGAGTAAGGATGGAATTCAAATTGAAAAAACCGCTCACGAGGAGCGGTGACTGAGTAGCGTATCTTCAACGCCAAAGTGATTTGACGCTCTCGAACTCGTCGGCACATTTTTCAATCGATTTGAATCAAAACTCTTCAACGAATGGATTCAGGCGATTCTCTCCGAGATATCGATTCCAAGATATGTACTTTACACTTCAGAATTAGAAGAAATGAGCACGGTAAAATTATTAAAGAAGGGAGTACCTTACTTTGGAAAAACCGTTACTGTGGATTATAGCGGGTGTAACCCTCGTCTTTTTATTGATGGCTACTCAACTATTACTACCCGTTACCTTTCAAGAAATTTTTTCGATTTTACTAGTATCGATTGTTATAGGATCAATCATAGGTGTGATTGCTTCGATTTTGCATCACTATATTATGACTAGAAAAGAAAAAACTAGCTAAAAACATAGTAAAAAGGTCCGAAAAAAGAATGGAAAAGAATCTTATTCGGAGCTTTTTGATCGATTAACGAATGCTACACATCATCTTAAAAAGTTATCACCGCTCACGAGGAGCGGTGACTGCGTAACGTATCTTGAATGCCGAGACCGAGCTGTTCCTGTTCGCGCTCGAGCTGCCCCCAGGTGAGGGAACGATGACGCAATTCGACGTCGGTCGCCATCGATTCGAGCGTTCGCTGGGTCTCGATGTTGTCGAGCCAGTAGTAGAGGTCGATCCCGTCTTCATGTAAGCGCCAAAACGATTTGACGACCTCGAACTCATCGGCCCATTCTCCGACCGGCTTGAATCCATACTTTTCAACGAATGGATACGGACGTTCTTCCCCGAGCGGGTCGATTACGTTTCGGACGAACATCGGCTCAAGTCCAGCGTGAGCGGTCGCATCGAGTAATCGTTTCAGTTCAGGCATCGGTTCGATTTCGATGTGTTCGATTACATCAAACCAAACTCGTTTGATGTCCTTGTCCCACAATGTAGCCTCTATACTATACGGGGCGCCGGCAGAAGAGGGTGCGTACATCGTCAACTCGAATGAAAACGGAACGTCCTCTTTCGCTCCAGGCTCTAATACAAGCGATAGTGGAATCGGGACTTCTTGAATATCAGCTTCTCGATTGAACTCGTTTCCTTCCATGGTGATGTCTTTGAACGTCGTCAAGAAGGTCAGGGTGAGTTCCTGTAATCGAACGACATTCGTTGTCGGGTTGGAGACGTGCAACGTACCCGTCACGGTCTGCTTCGGAATGAGTGCTGCCGGGTCAAACGTGATCTCGGCTTCGATCTCCGAAAAGAACCATTTCTTGAATCGATTTCCCCATTTGGACATGGCGGTCGCGCCCCTTTTCTCTGATAGTTTATGCTGTTATATCTGTTCCCGATTCCATTTTTGAAAAAACATTAAGAAAATGGTTGCTTTTTATAACTGTCTCGCTTATTATAGAGGATGTCGAAACAATTCAAACCATCGCGGGGTGGAGCAGTCTGGTAGCTCGTCGGGCTCATAACCCGAAGGTCGTCGGTTCAAATCCGGCCCCCGCAACCAATTTTTATTTAATTTCATATGTCGTCGCGGGGTGGAGCAGTCTGGTAGCTCGTCGGGCTCATAACCCGAAGGTCGTTGGTTCAAATCCAGCCCCCGCAACCAATTTTTAAATGAGATAGCGAAACGATAGCGTTTCGTGTTTTTTTTTGCTTAAAATGAAGTGTACAATGAGTACGTATGAGAAGTGAAAAAGGAGAACCATTCATGTATACATTGATTACGCATTCTGCGGCGGAGACGCAGGAGGTGGCAGAACGTTTGGCCACACTCGTCGAAGCAGGGACGGTCATCACGTTAAACGGTGACCTCGGTGCCGGCAAAACGACGTTCACACAAGGGTTCGCAAAAGGACTCGGTGTCACGCGGAACGTCAACAGTCCGACCTTCACCATTATGAAACAATATAAAGGGCGATTGCCGCTCTATCATATGGATGTCTATCGTCTCGAAGATACGGGGGATGACATCGGTCTTGAGGAATATATCAACGGTGATGGTGTCGCCATCGTCGAGTGGTCGAACTTGATCGAGTCCTCCCTCCCGGAAGAACGCTTGGCCATCACGATTGAACGGGTCGGCGACGAAGAACGTAAACTGACACTTGCTCCGACGGGTGAGCGTTACGTTCAAATCGCCAAGGAGGTGCTCGCATGAAGCAATTGATGATTGATACGGCGACGACACGTTTGTCAGTCGCGTTAAGTGAGGCTGGAGAGATTCAAGCCGAAGCGACGGTAATGGTCTCAAAAAACCATGCGGTCACACTCATGCCGATGATTGAACAGCTCATGGCAGCGGTCAAGTGGACACCGAACATGCTCGAACGCATCGTTGTCACGACAGGACCCGGGTCGTACACGGGAATTCGGATTGGAGTGACGACAGCGAAGACACTCGCCTATACGCTCAATCTTCCACTCATCGGTGTATCTGCCCTTCAGCTCATGGCAGCGGCCCCGAATACCGATTTGCCGGTCGTTTCATTGATTGACGCGCGCCGTGGCAACGCGTATATCGGATATTATCAACACAACAAAGCACTAACACATGATCAGCACGCCTCCGTCTCAGATTGGTTGCGACTGAATAGTCAAGGGCGCTTCCTTGTCGTCGGAGACGTGGAACCGTTCCGTGACGTGTTAAGTGAATATGACTATATCGAAGCACCGGCTGCCCATCGATATGGGCGTGCGAGTGATTTGATTGTCTTCAGCGATGAGACGAGCGATGTTCACTCGTTTGAACCGGAGTATTTGCGACTCGCCGAGGCGGAAGCGAAATGGTTAGAGGGACAAAACAATGGCTGACGTGAAAATTCGTCGGATGACGTGGCTTGATGTCGAGGAAGTGACGAAAGTCGAAGAAGCGTCGTTCGCCATCCCGTGGACAAAAGAGGCGTTCATGAATGAGATGCTTCGAAATGAACAGGCCATTTACTTTGTCGCGGTCCATGACAAACGGGTCGTCGGGTTTGTCGGCGTTTGGACAATCGTCGATGAAGGACATATCACAAACATTGCCGTCTTACCTGAGTTTCGTGGACAGGGCATCGGCAATCAATTGTTAGCGGAACTTGTCGCGTTCGCCAAGTCAAAAGGACTCGTCGGATTGACGTTAGAAGTCCGCGTGTCGAACGTTGGCGCGCAAAAACTATATGAACAGTTCGGTTTTATGCAAGCCGGTCGGAGAAGACGCTACTATCAGGATAATAATGAAGACGCCTATATTTATTGGGCGAAGTTAGGAAGTGAGTCAGAATGAACACATCACTGATTCTCTCGATCGAGTCGAGCTGTGACGAGACGTCTGTTGCGCTCGTCAAAGACGGAAAGACGTTATTGTCGAACGTCGTCTCTTCTCAAATCGAGAGTCATAAACGATTTGGTGGCGTTGTCCCTGAAGTGGCGTCTCGTCATCATGTGGAGCGCATCACGTACGTGATTGACGATGCATTGAGTGAAGCCGGCGTGACGATGGAAGACGTCGATGCGGTCGCGGTCACACAAGGACCGGGTCTCGTCGGTGCCCTTCTCGTTGGGATCAGTGCGGCCAAGGCGTTGGCATTCGCCCATCAAAAACCGCTCATCGGTGTCCACCATATCGCCGGACACATTTACGCGAACGAACTTGTCGAAGAGATGCAGTTTCCGCTCGTCTGTCTCGTCGTTTCAGGGGGACATACAGAACTCGTCTATATGCCAGAACATGGTGTCTTCGAAGTCATCGGGGAGACACGTGACGACGCGGCAGGTGAGGCGTACGATAAGGTTGCGCGCACGCTCAGTCTCCCATATCCGGGAGGTCCTGCGATTGACCGCCTGGCAGCGGTCGGGGAAGACACGTACAACTTCCCACGCGTTCGTCTCGAACCGGGTAGCTTTGATTTCAGTTTCAGTGGCTTGAAGTCATCGGTCATCAACGCCGTACACAATGCGGAACAACGTGGAGAGACGGTCATCCCTGAAAACTTGGCGGCGAGCTTCCAGGCGAGTGTCGTCGAAGTGCTCGTCGAGAAAGCGATTCGTGCCGTGAAGGAAAAAGGGGCGAAGCAATTGCTTGTCGCGGGTGGTGTCGCGGCGAACCGTGGCCTCCGCACAGCGCTTCAAGAAGCTGCTACAGCTGAAGGAATTCAACTCGTCATTCCACCGCTTGACCTCTGTGGGGACAATGCGGGCATGATCGGGGTGGCGGCACATCACGCGTATGTGCGCGGTAAGCGCGATACACTAGCGATGAACGCGGTTCCTGGGTTATCCTTAGAAGAGAGCATGACAGTCTAGGGGGAAATAGAGACATGACGAAACGCATCATCATCGGAGGGCTCATCGTACTACTCGTCGTTGCGACGTTCTTACAAGTACGTGAGATCATCCGCGCTTACAATATCGCCTATCAAGAGGAGATTGTTCCAGAAGAGACACGAGTGAAGTCACTCACTGGAGAAGAGGCATTAGAAGGTATCGGTCGCGTGACCGGAGAGAATACGCTCATCAAGTCACTATATGGCTACACAAGTGTCGTCGATCAAGAGCCGGAGCGTGTGATCGTCGTCGATCGCAATCTCGGGGTACAACCAAAAGCGAGCGATGCTTATTATGAAATCGAGCGGGGTCGCGAGGCAACAGAAGAAGAAGCGGCGAAGTTTGATGATTTGATTGAGGAGCTCGACGAACAGCAACTGTTCGCACAAGTCATTTCGACGCATGAAGCACGCTATGTGACGAATGGCGAAAAGCCGATGACGTTCTATAAAGTGTTCACACGTGACGTCGACACGAACGAGGCTGTCTTCTTTATCGCTGAAGACGGGACGAAGCTCGACTTCCATACAATCGGATTCCAACCACTGCGTTACTTCTAACAAAAAGGTTCAGCCACGAGGCTGAACCTTTTTGAGTGCTTCAAGTTGTTGAAGGAATGTATGGGCGAACGCGAGACATGCTTCCTTTTTTTCATCCGTATCCGGGTCGAATTCAATCTTGAGCGCAGGAACAAGAACGTGTCCACCGGCAGTTTGAAAGGCTTGCTCGACGGTATCGACGGCTGCACAATATTTGGGATAATCCGTGTCCCCTGAACCGAAGGCGGCACACGGCAAACCGTTTAGCGACGATTCTTCCAAATCATATACGAAATCCTCGGCCTCATACGGAACATCTCCGTCTCCCCACGTATACGTACCGAGTATGACTGCATCATATTCGGCGAATTGCTCGATACGTAAGGATTCCAAATCGTCAGATATCGATACATCGTGTCCTGCGTCCTGCCATGTATGTCGAATCAGATTCGCGATGTCTTCCGTATTGCCAGACATGCTCACGTACCCAATCAATAGTTTCATTGTCATCACCTCAACAACAGACTAATTGAAAATGATTATCAATGTCAATGATAACGTTGATTGTACAAACAAAACCACGCCTTCAAACAGAAGACGTGGTTTTGTTATGCTTTTGGTTGTCGATAATTCTCTCGATGCCACGTATTGATACGACTCACGATGAACACGAGAAGGGCGAGGATCCACATGAAGAGCGTCTCTTCATAGAAGTGGGCCCACACCGATCCAGGCGCATAGAACGTGTGAACGGTCACATCGACCGGCCAGACGACGACACGGATGAAGAGCGTGCTCATGAGCAGGCCACTGAAGAGACTGAGTAGTATCCCTGGCCACGTCTGAATGATGAAGCCGATGACGACCGGCAGGAAGAAAAAGAGAATAGACGGGACAATCGTCGGCTCCCCACGGATGAGTTCAGACACGAACTCGGTCCCGGTCGGCACGATGTAGGCGAGTCCCGTGAGGAACGCTTGAATGAACTCGATTCGCATGGCACGGGTACGCATCATGTATGGAGTTCCTCCCATTCCGCATAGAGCGCGGTAATCGATTCTTTCGCTGCGTCCGATTCGGTCGACAACTCCTGGGCACGGGCGAAGTCGTTGAAGACGTCCGGCTCACAAAGCAACTGTTCGATTTCATCAAGACGATTCTCATGTTGCTCAATCGCTTGCTCAATCTCTTCGATGCGCTGTTTGATGCGGCGCTCTTCCCGTTGCTGCTCTTTGTCAGCGCGCTGTTTTTTCACGACGACCTGCTTCGTCTCTTCACGGGCGAGTCGCGCGAGTTCCTCGAGCTCTTCTTTCTTCTCGACATAGTACGAATAGTCCCCGAGATACTCGTCGATACCGTTCGGCGTGATTTCTAACACACGCGTCGCAAGTCGGTCGATGAAGTAGCGGTCGTGCGAGACGAAGAGAATCGTGCCCGGATAGTCGAGAAGGGCATTCTCTAAGATCATCTTCGAGTCGAGGTCCAAGTGGTTCGTCGGCTCGTCCAGGATGAGGAGGTTCGGTTGCTCGAGCTTCAGCTTGGCCAACGTGAGTCGTGCCCGTTCGCCACCTGATAATTCATGGACACGCTTCATGACGTCATCGCCACTGAAGAGGAACTGTCCGAGCAGACTCCGCACTTCTTGCTCGCGCATGAGCGGCCAGTCGTTCCAAATCTCGTCGATGACACGGTTCGCGTCAGACAAGTTTTGTTGCTCCTGGTCGTAGTATCCGATTTCGACGCCCGTCCCGTAACGGATGTCACCGGTGAGGGCGGCTTGTTGTTTCGTCAACACTTTGAGGAGGGTCGACTTCCCGACCCCGTTCGGACCGACGAGCGCGACGGACTCACCGCGTTGCAGTTGGAAGCGGAGATTCTGAGCGATCGCTTCCTCGTACCCGATGGCGAGGTCACTCGCGCTCAATACATCGTTCCCGCTCTGGCGTTTGATGGAGAAGGAGAGGACGGCGCTGCGCTCGTCGCCATCTGGAGCATCGAGTCGGTCGACTTTCTCCAGACGTTTCCGCACGCTTTGTGCCCGTTTCGTCGTCGTCGCCCGGGCGATGTTTCGCTGAATGAAGTCCTGCATCTTGGCAATCTCTTCTTGCTGTGACTCGAACTGCTTCTTCTCTTGTTCGTAGAGGGCCGCCTTCTGTTCGAGATACTTCGTATAGTTCCCGACGAAACGACGGCTCCGATGACGTGACAACTCATAGACGACCGAAACGACGCGGTCGAGGAAGTAGCGGTCGTGGGAGACGATGAGGACGGCGCCTTTATAGCCGCTTAAGTACTTCTCAAGCCAGGCGAGCGTCTCGATGTCCAAATGGTTAGTCGGCTCATCCAAGATGAGCAGGTCGGGACTTTGAAGGAGCATTTTCGCCAAGGCGAGACGCGTCCGTTGTCCCCCGGAGAGCGTGTCGATGCGACGCTCGAAGTCGTCCGGGTAGAAGCGCATCCCGTGAAGGACCGAGCGGATGGTCGCTTCGTATTGGTAACCGCCACGCTCTTTGAACGTATGTTGCTCTTCATCATAAGAGGAGAGGAGGCGTTCATATGCAGCGGCGTCATTTAGGATCCGTTCGGAGCCCATGTCAGCCTCCATGCGACGGAGCGTCTTCTCTTGCTCAATCAAGTCCGTGAAGACGGTGAGCATCTCATTCCAGATCGTCTCGTCGGATTCTAACCCTGAGTCTTGCGCGAGATAACCGATCGTGACGTCTTTTGGCTTCATGATGTCCCCGGAGTCATAGTTGTATTCACCAGCAATGACTTTCAAAAGCGTCGACTTACCGGCCCCGTTACGACCGACGAGAGCGACGCGTTCGCCTTCCTGGATTTCAAGTTTTACGTTTTCTAAAATCGGCTCGACGCCGAAGGATTTGGATAAGTTGTTGACTTGCAGTAGGATCAAGTGAAAAAACCCCTTTCTCTCTATTTAGTATACTGTATTTTTCAGCGATTTTAGGTATATTCGTTGAGTGGTCATGTGAATTCGTTTACAATCAAGGTGTATGAAATTCAGATTCGTTTGTAACGTGTCGTAAAAAGGAGGCTCTTTCCGTTGAGTCAAAACGAACCAAAGATTCCACAAGCGACAGCCAAACGGTTGCCACTATACTATCGATTTATTCAAAGCCTGCATGCTTCAGGGAAACAACGTGTCTCTTCAGCAGAACTGAGTGAGGCGGTCAAGGTCGATTCGGCTACGATTCGCCGTGATTTCTCGTACTTCGGTGCGCTCGGTAAAAAGGGATATGGCTATAACGTGCAGTATCTGTTAGACTTTTTCCGAAAGACACTGAATCAAGACGAGATTACGAATGTCGCCTTGGTCGGAGTCGGTCACCTTGGGACGGCATTCGTCAACTATAACTTCCTTAAAAACAATAACACACATATCGTCGTCGGGTTCGACGCAGACGAGACAAAAGTCGGCACGACGATGTCAGGCGTCCCAATTCATCACGTCGATGAGATGGAACAAATCATGAAGCAAAACAAGATCGACGTCGCCATTTTGACGGTACCTTCTGCTTATGCGCAGTCCGTCGCAGACGACTTAGTCCGTTTCGGCATCAAGGGCATCTTGAACTTCACACCGGCACGACTCACTGTACCGGATACGGTTCGCGTCCATCATATCGATTTGTCGATTGAGCTGCAGTCACTCATTTACTTTATGCAACACTATCCAACCGCTGAGGGGGTCCATCAATAATGGAATTACTAGCATCATCACTCGTCGTCGGGATTCCGGGTGGGGCGAGTCTATTCATCATCGCCATCATCGCGCTCATCATCTTCGGACCGAAGAAATTGCCGGAGTTTGGTCGCGCGGCCGGACAAACGCTTCGTGAGTTCAAAAATGCAACGAACGGCATGATGAACGAGCACGACGAGAACGACAAGAAAGCTATCGAAAAGAAAGAGCAGTAAGCCATGAATCATCAACCTGATCAAGAGCGGGAACTCACCGATCACTTGACAGAGCTGCGGAGACGACTGATGCTATCTGCATTTGTCGTCTTTGCCTTCTTTTTGATGGCTTTGCCGAGTGTCAAATATGTACTCGCGTATTTGCAAAAAGACCTCGTCGAACGCGGGCTCGAACTGAACGCCTTTGGGGTCGCGGACCCGCTCATGATTTACTTGAACTTGGCGCTCATCATCGGCCTTATCGCGGCGAGCCCATTCCTACTGTATCAAGTGTGGGCGTTTGTCGCACCCGGTCTGCATCCGAATGAGCGGAAAGGCACGCTTGCCTATATCCCGATCATCTTCGGACTGTTCTTGATTGGCCTTGCGTTCGCCTACTACTGGTTGTTCCCGCTCGTCCTCGATATCTCGACGGACCTCGGGCAAGACCTCGGACTCGAACAAATCATCGGGGCCAACAATTACTTCACGTTCTTGTTGCAGCTGACAATTCCGTTCGGTCTATTGTTCCAACTGCCGGTCGTCATGATGTTCTTAACCCGAATCGGTGTCGTGACCCCGTACTTCTTATCCAAGATTCGAAAGTACGCATACTTCGCTCTATTCGTAATCGCTGCATTCATCACACCGCCGGATTTGACGTCGCACCTCATGGTGTCGCTGCCACTCTTCTTCCTATACGAAATCAGTTTATCGATTTCACGCATCACCTACAAAGGGGTGCTGCGCCGGGAGAAAGAGGCGATGGTGCAAGAACAGATGGATTTAATGAAACAGATGAATGAAAAGTGAGCACTGCGTCAAATTATGACGCGGTGCTTTTTTTGAATATTAGGGCTATGCATTTTTGAGAAAACATCTTAAAATTAGAAGGGATTCAACAAAAATGGATGTTTTTTGAAAACTTATGTATACATAAACAGAAATGAGGAAGCAGATGAACAAGTGGTTATGGAGTACGCTCGTCGTACTCATATTGTTGATTGGACCAAAAATGGATGCCCTTGCAGAAGGAGCGGCAAAACCGGACGTTTTGCCAACGGGAAGTGTTGTATCAAACAGTGAATATGTATGGCGGTCGGGCGACCCAGAGACGATTGTGCATATGCGCACAGGAGAAGTGTATACACTTCCCGTCCGCGTGTCGGTTGAACATAATATCGTTGGACTCGGAGACGGTCGCGTCATTTTAGATGCATATGGCGAGGTCCTCATTTGGGATCCGATTACCGATGCGATGACGTCATTCCCGAACGATTCGAGTAGTGGTCTCGATTATCTTCATGCTGTGAATCAGGATTTAGAAATGATTCTTTGGAAAGGACATACGACGTATTCTGTCACTTCATTGACGGGTGAGATTCTCGGAACGTTTAATACGGAAAGTATATACGAATCGTACAACCTTCTTGCTGACGGCACGGTCCTAGTCTTCGCAAACGGTGAAATCACGAAACGAGCCATCACGGGAGAAACGCTTGAAACGCTTGGAACATATACGGACAAGGTACGATCTGCCCAATATATCGAAGAAGCGAATCAACTAGTGGTCAAGATGTCCACCGACTCACATCTCCGGATTTTTGATTTGACCACGAAACGTTGGATTGAAAAAGAGGCGGAATCTGTCACGAATCTCCTGTGGAAAGACGGGATTTACTACTTCACGATGCGGAAAGTGTTTGATACGTATTACGTGAGTTACAATGTTGCCACTGGAGAATGGAAAGAATCATCGGTGGATGACACGTTTGTCAATCTAAGAGGAGATTGGTATGTGCTATCCCATGATGTGACGGCAGGGTATACGCCGGAGTCATTTTGGAAAGCGCCACGACAACTGTTGATCGATGTACCGAAAACGACGACACGATATGAAGTGAACCAATCCTATCAAGTGAACGGAACCGCTAAACTGATTGATGGAACATCCATTCCTGTCAGTGGGACAGAATTGTCGGCAAAGTATCGATATTCTGAGAAGAAACCGTTTGTCTGGGAACAAGGTAAGTTGACGATGAACACGAATGGCGGATATTCTTTTGAATTTGGATGGAACGGGTTAGAACGAACAGAAGACTTTGCAGCATCTAACTATGTTCCGCTCACACTCGATCCGCCAACAGGTGTTTTAGGGCCCATCACAGGAACAACGGCACCGAACACCCCAGTATTCGTCAGTGTGACGAAAAGCACCTCTCAGTACACTGACTCACTAGATTCATTGGTCAACTATCAGTCGAAAACGGTTCAGTCAGACGAAACGGGACGCTTCACTTGGCAACCGACGCGCTGGTTCGCACCAGGATCGCGTGTGACCGTAAAAATCGGAAGCCCATCAAGTGTATATGCCGATCCAATTGAATTGGTGACGGTAAAAGAAAGTGAAGATACTTCACCGAACGACATCAAGCTTGTAACGAACTCTGTAAAATCAGGCGTGACATTACAGACCACGCCACAGGCTACTGTTGACATCGTTGCCCGTAGCGAACGCGGTTATGAAGCCTGGAGTGAGCAAGTAAATGAGGATGGGATGCTCCAAATCAAATCGTTTTCTCACATGTGGTTTGGTGTTGGGACAAAAATATACTATAAGTTACAGGAGGCACCTGCCTCACAGTTCCGTCTTGCGGAAGTGAAGGCGACGTATGATGCACCTACCTTCACTTGGACGCGGACACCATTGATGTACGATAAATCGATTGATGTAACGTCTAGCACAAATGAAGCATATGAAGTTTATCGGAATGACATCCTTGTGACAAAGACGAGTTCGATGCCTTATACGTTCGATACGCCATTACGCGAAGGCGATGTGATTCGTGTCAAACGCACGTATCGCGATGCCACTTACGAATTGACGAAGACGGTTCGCGCGTTCACACCTGTTTTGAGTGTCACGGACGTCATGATGACGAAGACACAGGCGACACTCTCGATTAAAAAGACAAGTGTGGCCCCGGTTCGTTTTTACGTAAATGGTGTGGCCGTTTCACCAAAACGGTTATCAACGACACGGTACACCATCCCGGCGAAACCGGGTGACACGATTCGTGTCCGTGCCTCTGTCGGGTCAAAATCCCGTGAAGTCACAGTGGAATTGCCGAAGACCTCGCTGTCTACGCTATCCATCAACGACGAAAAGTCGTTATGGGTCGGGTATGTACTACCGAACAGTACGGTGACACTAAAGAGCGGTACGAAGACAATTGCCAGCGGAACGGCAAGCAGTACAGGCCGTGTGACGCTACGATTCAGTCGACAACCGGTTGGAAGTGTCGTGACGTTGACGAGTCAGCAAGGGACGTATCGTCACATTCAGAAAAAGACCGTGACGGTCGGACCGGCTCCGACATTGTCATCGACCATTCCTTCAAGTGCGTCAAAGACATTGCGTGCGACGTCAAACGTGGCTTACGGTACACTCACGCTGATGCGTGGGACGACCGTTCTCGCAGAGAAAGAAGTAAAAACGACTTCGACGATTCTCAGTTTTTCACCGCAACGAAAAGGGACGCAGCTCACGCTTCGTCTCGTGACACCGAAAGGTCGAAGCGTAACGAAAACCTTCACCGTTCGATGAGTACTCGGACCATTCGCATGAGCGGATGGTCTTTTTGCTTTCAACATACCTGTGAGCCCTTCACTCATGTTAATATGGAAAAAAGAGGGATTTGAGGTGCGGGTCATGTGGTGGCAATGGTACGGTTCTGAGACGATCATGATGTTGATCTTTGCAGGGATATCCATAGGGATTGGAAGACATCTGTTCCTGTCAAAAACGGATAAGGTTCTCACGATTTCGTTTGTGAGTATGGTCATTGGTTTTTGTATGATGCTCGTCGGAGTGGGATACATAAGAGGATTTGATGGAATGGGGTGGTTCGTATACGGTTTGCTCCTATACGGTGGAAGTCTCCTTGTCTACTTGACGTTCACTATTTTTCGTTTGAAACAGGAGGAGTAAAGAGAATGAGTGATTTGACCTTTTTGATGTTGTTGTTTCTTGGATTGACACTAGGGGTAGTGCTATCCATCTATCACGTGATGCGGCAGAAAAGAAGACGGTCCGTGTTACTCCTGATCGGTACATTCCTAGTTGTAAGTGGCTATGTACTTGTGATTGGCAATCTGGCATTTGGATACGGCTGGGGAGCATTGTGGTGGGGGCTAGTTGGTCTCTCTATGAACGTCCTCGGATTGATTGTTCATCTTCTTGTATGGATCTATTATCTATTGAAAGAGAAGCGAGTCCGGTCATGAGAATGAGCGGATTTTTTCCTGTTCAAACTTTAGACACTTTTACGTGAAATGGTGAGCATAGCTATTGAATCCTATATTGTGAAATAGTACACTAAGGTCAAGAAGTAAATGTGATATTTATCACAATATAAAACGAAACGTACTGTCTAACATAAAAGGAGAGACGACTCATATGAAAATCGCAGTCATCGGATGTACACACGCAGGAACAGCAGCAGTCAAAGGATTACTCGCTAAGCACGCCAATCTCGATATCACCGTTTACGAGCGGAACGACAACGTCAGTTTCCTCTCGTGTGGGATTGCGCTCCACGTCGGTGGGGTCGTCCAACGTGCGGAAGAGTTATTCTACTCGTCTCCACGTGAACTTGAAGAACTCGGTGCGACGATGCGCATGAAACATGACGTCTTGTCGATCGACTCCGAAGCGAAGACGGTCCACGCTAAAAATCTTGAGACCGGGGAAGACGTGCATGACACGTATGACCGCTTGATCGTCACGACGGGTTCATGGCCGATCGTCCCGACGCTCCCAGGGATCGAAATGAATGGAATCGAGCTCTGTAAAAACTATGCGCATGCCCAACGCATCATCGAACGGGCGACAGATGCGACGAAGATTGCCGTCATCGGGGCGGGTTATATCGGAGTCGAACTCGTCGAGGCGTTCGAAGCATACGGAAAACATGTCACATTTATCGATAGTGCCGACCGTATCTTGAACAAATATCTCGATAAATCGTTCACAGATCCACTAGAAGCGGACATGACCAGTCGCGGGATCGATCTTGAACTCGGTCAGACGGTCGAAGCGTTCCGTGGAACAGAAGGGAACGTCACACACGTTGTGACGGACAAAGGTGAATTCGAAGCGGATCTCGTGATTCTCTGCGTCGGATTCCGTCCGAACACAGGACTGTTAGAAGGGCAAGTCGATATGCTCGGGAACGGCGCCATCATCGTCGACGAATATATGCGTACGAGCAACCCCGATATTTTTGCGGCAGGGGACAGCTGTGCCGTCTACTATAACCCGGCACGCACACACGCTTATATCCCACTGGCGACGAATGCTGTCCGCATGGGAACGCTCGTCGCGGAGAACATGATGCAACCACGCGTCCGCTACCAAGGGACACAAGGAACGTCAGGACTTCGACTCTATGACTGGAATATCGCGTCATCTGGTCTGACGGAAGAAGCGGCAGCGCTCTTTGGACTCGAAGTGGAAAGTGTCGTCATCGAGGACGCGTATCGTCCGGAGTTCATGCCGACCGCAGAGAAAGTCGAATTCAAACTCGTCTATGAAAAAGGGACACACCGTATTGTCGGTGGACAAGTGTTATCAAAAGCGGATTTGACTCAAGCGGTCAACACACTCTCCCTCGCCATCCAAAACGAGATGACGATCGAAGAGCTCGCCTATGTCGACTTCTTCTTCCAACCGCACTACAACAAGCCATGGCACTTCCTGAACAGCGGAGCGCTTGAAGCGATGAAAGACAAAGTGAATGCCTAACAAAAAAACGCGGAAGCTAACAGCTTTCGCGTTTTTTTAGAGGTAGTGTGGTTCATCTTTCATCAAGTTGGCAAGAAGGATATAGATGAGAAAGTTAGCCGGCAAAAAGACGAATAAGAGCCGAATACCGAGTGATGAGATGTTCACGTATTCAGCGATCCCACCGCATACACCGGCAATCGAGCGGTCCGTCGCCGACTTTCGAAGTGTACGTTGCATAGTAAAGCTCCTTATGAGTTGATATGTAAATTTTACCATATGAGTGTATGAAAAAGCGCATCAATTTAATTGATGCGCTACTGTTTATTTCAAGATGTCGACGAGTTCATCGAGCACTTGGTTGGCAGACAAGACGCCACCAGACGTGTTCCAGATGTCATCACTGACTTCTGTCACTTCCCCTGCTTTGACAGCATCGAGGTCTTTCCACAACTGATTCGATTGCCATTCTTCGGCTGTCTTCGACCCGTCTGCTCCACCATATGTGAAGTAGACGATGTGGTCGCCTGCCATCTCCGGGATCCGTTCCATCGCGACTGGCTCAGCGAATTCCGCTTTATCTTGTGACGCTGGACGTTTGATGCCGACATCATTAAGGATGACGCCGGAGAAGCTGTCATTGAAGTAGATGCGTGACTCGCCAGGAAGGAAGCGGACGACCGAGAGTTCTTTATTCACGGCGTCTCCGAGATCTGCTTTCGTATCTTCGACGTGCTGTTCGTAGTCGGCCAACGCTTGATTGCCTTCCTCTTCTAGGTTGAGTGCGTTCGCATAAAGAGTGAAGTTCTCTTGCCAATCACCTTTGAGCGTCTCTGACATGACCGTCGGTGCGATGGCGTTTAACTTGTCATAGATGTTCTCTTGACGAAGTTTCGTTCCGATGATGAGATCGGGTTCCAATTTTGCGATGGCCTCTAGATTGACTTCGCTTTCTGTCCCGACTTCCGTGACGTCTGTCATCTCGGACTCAATGTGCGGGTACCACGGGTCGCCGTTCCATGATTTGACGGCTCCGACTGGTTTGACGCCGAGGGCGAGAAGGGCCTCTGTCCCTTCGTTCGTCAAGACGACGACGCGTTCCGGGTTTTCAGGTACGTCCGCCGTTCCCATCGCGTGCTCAATCGAGCGAGTCGCAGTTTCTGAACTTGTATCGTTCTCTGTATCGTCAGACCCGCCGCAAGCAGCGAGGACGACGGTTAAGCAAAGCGTAAGTAACGCGAGCATCCACTTTTTCATTACAATTCTCCTCTATGTAGGTGATTTTCCTTCCTGACTATAAGTGATAATGATTCTCACTGTCAACCCCTTTTTATGGAACGCAATATTTGCTATGGTAGGAAAGGAAAGAAGTGAGGACATGAAAAAACCTTGGATCAAATTACTTTTCTTGATCATCTGTTTACCTATCTTAAGTTATATCTCCTTGCGCGTCGGTGTGATTGCGGTCAGCCATGAAGATGTGATGACGTTCCAAGCGGACGGTTCATCACAAGCGATGATTGCCTTGGCAGACAATCGCATCCCACGGACGGTCGTCGCGCTACTCGTCGGTAGTGTCCTAGGTCTCGCCGGGCTCATTTTTCAACTCGTGACCCGTAACCCGCTCGCATCTCCTGATATTTTGGCGGTGAATGCCGGAGCGAGTCTGGCCATCGTGCTCGTAACGCTTTTTGGGTTCAGTAGTATCGCCTCGTTCACGACAGCCTCGCTCATCGGAGCATTTGTTGCCGGCGTGATTGTCTATCTACTGAGTGCGAACGGAGGGAACGTCATGTATATGACGCTTGCCGGGGCGTCGCTTGCCGCTCTATTCAGCTCATTTACCCAGTCAATCATCGCGTATGAGGAAGGTGCGCTTGATGAGGTACTGTTCTGGCTAACCGGATCGGTCGCCGGACGATCGCTCACGCTCGTCGAGACGTTGTTGCCATGGATGGCGGCGGCGGTCATTCTCGTTCTCTTGCTCAGTAAAGAGTTAGAGACGTTATCGCTCGGAGACCAGGTCGCCCGTTCACTCGGACAAAATGTCGGCATCATCAAGTTCGTCGCCGTGACGCTCGCCGTCGTGCTCTCCGCATTCGGGGTGGCACTTGCCGGACCAATCGCATTTGTCGGTCTGCTCGCTCCCCATTTGGCGAAATATCTGTTCGGGACGGCCTTTTTCGCTCGTCTCGCCGGAAGTGCCCTCATCGGTAGCGTCCTGTTGCTTGCGGCGGATATTCTGGGACGCGTTATCCTGTTCCCACGCGAAGTGACCGTTGGGGTCGTACTCGCCGTCATCGGTGGGGCATTCTTCATCTATCTCGTCAGTGTCAGACAAGGAGTCATTAAATCATGAAAACATATCGCTTTCGAAAAGGTCCTGTCTCGTTCACGCTCCGGAAGCGTGAAATCGAGTTGGCGCTTCTACTTGTCGTTGGATTGCTCGTGTCGATTTATTTCGGGCTCGCCATCGGTGACACATTCCTTAGTCCCGCCTCACTCGCTGCCCTGTTCATCGGAGCAGGGGATGCATTCGAGCAGCTCGTCGTCTTCGAGTTTCGGATGCCACGTGTGTTGATGGCAATCACTGCCGGCGCAAGTCTCGCCGTCAGCGGTCACTTGTTACAACTGACAATCAAAAACGAACTGGCATCCCCGGAGATTTTCGGGATTGTCGGAGGTGCAGGGGTTGCGACGGCTACGTTCTTCACCGTTTTCTCGGATGAGCGAACGAATCAGCTGTCAGTGCCGCTCGCCTATATCCCAATCGCTTCGTTCCTTGGGGCGATTGTTGTCGGGATGTTCCTCTTCTATTTGTTGAAACGTGGAGTCCCACCTGTCCGGCTAGCACTTGTTGGGATTGGAATCAGCATCTTCTCGCAAGGGATCGTTCAGTTCATGATGCTCGCCTCGAACGTTTACCGAAAGAACGATATCCAACAATGGCTCACCGGTACAGTCTACGCCGCGACGTGGAATCAATTGAAGATTATGGTGCCGTTCGTCCTTCTCTTTTTGCTGGCAGCCTTCTTGATTGAACGTCATGTTCGTCCGCTTCATATCAGTGAAGCGACAGCGACGAGCATCGGCGTACCGGTACGAGGGATTCAGCGTGGGACGTTGTTGCTTTCCTGTTTACTCGCCGGTATTGGTGTCGCCTTTGTCGGTGCAATCGGTTTTGTTGGGTTGATGGCACCTCATATCGCTCGACAAGGGTTGAAGCTCCCTTACATTTGGGCGACGCTGCTTGTAGGGGCGACGATTGTCGTGTTGGCGGACGTACTCGCTCGGACGATTTTTTATCCGTATGAACTACGGACCGGCGTGATGACAGCCGTCATCGGAGCACCGTATTTCTTCTACTTACTTCGACGGATGATGAAAGGAAGCATGAGATGAACACATTTGATTTGAACCACGTAACCATCGGATATGAACAGAAGACGGTGCTCGATCAATTATCATTCTCCATCCCACATGGGAAAATCACCGTCCTTCTCGGCGCGAACGGCTGCGGGAAGTCGACGCTCCTCTCGACGCTTGCGAGACAGCGAGATGCACTTGGCGGGGAGATCGCATTTCGAAACAAACCGCTCGATTCGTATCGAGCGAAAGAGGCGGCTCGACTTATGGCTTTCATGCCACAAGTGAACGTGGCACCAGATGGATTGACCGTCGAACAACTCGTCCGATTCGGGCGCTATCCGTACCAGACGTTCTTCAAACGATATTCGGAAGACGATGAACGGGCCGTCGAACGAGCACTCGCCTTCACCGATACGGTATCGCTCCGTGACACGCTCGTCAGCAACCTTTCCGGAGGACAAAAGCAACGGGTATGGATCGCGTTGGCACTCGCTCAAGAATCGGAGACGATTTTGCTCGATGAACCGACGACATATTTGGACATGTCGCACCAAATCGAGATTTTAGATTTGATGTATCGGTTGAATCGATTGGAAGGAAAGACGATCATCATGGTACTTCACGATCTTCACTTGGCCTGTCGCTATGCCGATCATGTCATCGCATTAGCTGGCGGTAACGTGTATCGCGAAGGAAGTCCGAACGATGTCGTCGATGAGACATTCATGAAAGACGTTTTCGGTCTCAAAGTCGTGGTGACCGAGGATCCGCTATACGGGACACCACTCTGTGTACCGTATTCACACTATGAGTTGAATGAAAAACGACCGACCTGAACCTAGTCTGCGGACTAGGTTTTTTTACGGAAAAGCAGGGAAAAAGAGTAGGGTAAGTGCGTGTCATGTTTTCTACCTAAAGGAGGAATTTTTCATGGCTAAAAAGGAAAAACAACCGTATCACATCGTCACGTTCACGTTCCCAGAAGAATCAATCTCGTATCAGGCGTTCAGTAAGCTGAAAAAGTACCATTCGGATGGGCTCGTCGGTTTTGAACAATTGGTCGTCATCAAGCGCGAAGAGAACGGGGCGTTCTCGTTCGAGGATGCGGCGCAGCTCGCACCGGTCAATAAGTCGACGAAAGGTGCGCTCATCGGGATGGCGGTTGGAATCCTCGGAGGTCCGTTCGGTATCCTGTTCGGGACACTAACAGGTGGTCTCATCGGCGGCACGAAAGACGTAAAACATTTACAAGGCATCCAAGACACGTTCAAACGGACGGTCGGTAACATCGAACCGGGTCAGACGGGTGTCATGGCCATCGGGGATGAATTCGATCCATCGATTTTAGACGGGCTTGCAGAAGAGTTCGGAGGGACAGTCACGCGGACAGACGAGGAGCTGTGAGACATGAAACTCGGAATTTTAGGTGCCGGGAAAGTGGGACGTACGCTCGGGGAGCAGTTCGAACGAGCAGGCTATGAGGTGCTGTACGGGACACGGACGGAGCGGGAAGGGACATTGACGCTACAAGAGGTCGCCTCGACAAGCGATGTCCTATTGCTCTGTACGCCGTTCGCGGCCGCAGTCGATCTGTTACCGACACTCGACGGACTGGATGGGAAAGTATTGATTGATGTGACGAATCCAATCGCCATCGAATTTAACGAAGTCGAGCGACCGGACGGGGTGTCGGGTGCGGAGTATTTGCAGCGACTCATTCCTGATACGAAAGTTGTGAAGGCGTTCAATCAGACAGGGGTCGAGAATTTAGGCGATCCGGATGGCTCCGTCATGTTCGTCGCGGGTGAAGATGAGGAAGCGGTGCGGCTTGTCGTCGAACTATCGAACAAGATCGGCTTCGATACGCATCCGCTCCATGGGCTGAAGCTTGCTCGTGAGTTGGAAGGGTTGGCGTGGCTCTGGATTCATAATGCGGTGAAAGAGAGAAAATCACGGGACTTCGCCTTCTACTTAACAGAAAATTAAAAGACGATCGGGGCGATATGCCTCAATCGTCTTTTTTGATTAAAAACCTGTATAGCGATCAGAGCGTGTTTGAAGCAGCTCAATCGTCTCGCGCTCAATCTGCTCGACTTCCCGTTGTTGCCAACCTGGCATGAGGAACGCATCGACGAGTGCCCAAATGCCTGTGATGAATGCACCGAGACCGAGCGTCAAGACGACGAGTAGGACCATGGCGATTCCTGAACCGATTTTTTTGAAATAGAAACGGTGCGCACCAAATGCACCGAGGAAAAACCAAAGCAAGTAGGCGACGAGCAAGCTACGTTTTCGTTTTTCGACTTCGCTGTTCACGAGTAACATTTCTTCTGTCGTCAAATCCATACGCGAATCATACATAGGACTCCAACTCCTTATCCATAATTGTTATAATGAGTTCGCACTCAAGTATATCGGAAAATGGATTTGTTTCCATGATTTCCTAAAAAGAAAAGAGGTTCTTTATGCTTTTTCCGATTTTGACGTTCATCGTCGCCTTCGTTCACGTCGTTGGTGGAGCGATTGCCCTTTATCAATATCCACAATATAAGCGCATGGCCATCAGTGCCATCGTGCTCGGGTTCGTCTACGGTGGGTTGACCGTAGCTGTGATTGGATTATGACGAACAGACCACTGCGTTCGCGACTTCAAATGAAGAGCGGTTATCAATTAGGGACATACTTATTTTTAAGTCTCATCATTTTTGATTTACTCTTAGGCGACGTTCCGAGAATCTCGTTTGCGATGTATGCAGTTTTCTTTTACTTTTGGCAACGGGAGCGTGTAGAAAAAGAAGAGAAGGGGTTAGCCGAGAAGATGAAGCGGAAGTCGGATGAGTGGACGATCACATTCGTCGTCTTGCTTTGTTTGGTAGGCTATGTGGTCTCCCTTGGCCTACAATATCCTTCTGTTTCGTTGCTCGAACTGAGCATTTATGGCTTCTCGACAATCTTCTGCATCCGGGCGTTGACCTTGATCTATGCGATGCACCAACAACAGCTCGACTAAAACCCATCCCTTCGCTGAGAAAGGATGGGTTTGATTTAGGAAGCCGCTCGTCGTAAAACGAGCTTTTCTTTTACATAAATTCCGCTATAGACGAGGAAGCAACCGAAGCTGACCAACAGTCCGATGTAGACGCTCATCATGAACGGGGTGAGGAGCGACCCGATTAAAATCGTCGAGCGTGATAAGAAGTCGGCACCGGCGAACGACGTTCCGGCAAACGCCGAGTACGCACCACGTCGGTCTTCTGGCATCATGTTCGCCTTCTCCGTATTCAATACGGGCGAGTACAACAATTCGCCGAACGTTGCGATGAGCATGAAACCGAGGAGGAGCATCATCGAGTTCGCACTCGTGATGACGGCGTATCCGATCGTGTACAACGCGAGTCCGCCGAGTAGCGTATGCTTGTTTGAGAAACGGGAGGCGAGACGTTGAATGAAGAACGTCAACGCGACGACGATGAGCGTGTTCTCGATTTGAATGAGACTCATCATCCGCACCCCATTGATTGTCCATGATTCAATCGAGAGCGGTTCGAATGAATCGGCGAGCCGGACCGCGACATAACTACCCATCGAGAACTCGGCAGCGAGGATACACATCGAGCCGAAGACGACTTTGACGAACGGACGGTCACGCCAGGCGATTTGATAGCTTTGGAACACGTCGACGAAGACGAGGCGGAGCTTTTGGGACGTCCACGTCCGTTTCGTGTCTTCGAGGAAGATGGCGTACGCGATCGGCAACATGCTCGACGTGAACGTCAAAATCCAAAACAGTAACAGTTGGTTGCTGACATAGAGCCAGCCCCCGAGTGCCGTCCCGATCGTGATTGAGAGGTTGATCAACCAGTAATCGAGCGCATAAACGGCTTTTCGGTTCTCAGGTGTTGTCGCGTCGATGATGATGGCACTCATCGCAGGCCGCCCGAGGTTATTCGTGACCGTGAAAATCGTATAGGCGATCATAAAGACGATCATCTGGTCGAACTGAAGACTGAGCGTCATGACGAGAAACATCGATGCCGTGAGGCTGGCCGTCAACACGAGAAGTCGCTTTCTTGAAAACTTATCGGCGAGGTATCCCCCGATTAACCCGATCACGTATCCGAGACAGACGAGCGAGATCAAGAAGACTCCCGCTATCCATTCGTTGAACGCTTTGACAAAGAGAAGTGCCATGAACGGCATGATGGCGAATGAGACCGAACGGTTAAAAAATGATGTCACGAGTCGAACTTTTATTGGTTTAGGTATATCTTTCCATTTCATCTTGTCACCTTCCATTCTGTACCTGTATGATAAACAAGACAACAGATTTGAAAAATGGACGACATGGGGAAATGATGTCCACTTTTAAGGGGGGATGTGACGTGGATGCATATTTATTTCGATTGTGGAAAGAGTGTCGGGATGGGGCGTACACGATTTCCGATATGGCGGAAGCCATTCATTTAAGCCCGAAACAGACGAAGCGTCATTTGGCACGGTGGCAAGAAGAAGGGTGGCTCACGTATACGAGTGGACGCGGACGGGGAAATTTGACGCGTCTCGAATGGCTACGACACGTCGAGCGTGATTTGGCAAAACAGTTGCTTGACCGCATGGAGAAAGAGTCGGTCGAGGCAGTGACGAATCAACTGGAGTGGGACTGGTCGCCTGCGCAGGCAGGACGGTTCATGCGCCAGCTCGAGAAGAAGTTCGGTTACGTCCAAACGTCGAGCGATGCACTCATCATCCCGCGACGCCGTCACTTTTTGACGACACATCCGCTCGAGGCGGCTGACATCCACAGTGCCCACCTCGTCCAGAACGTCTTCAATCGTCTGTTCATGATTGACGCGTCCGGGGAGGTCACGGGGGAACTTGCGCATCACTATGAATGGCAGGGGAGTACGCTCGTCTTGTTTCTTCGGAAAGGGGTCCGTTTCCATGACGGGTCGCTCATGACGAGTAAAGATGTGACGAAGAGTCTGCGCATGCTCGTTCAGTCAGATGCGTATCGCTATATGTATCGGCACGTCCGGCATATCGCATCGAACGGCACGTATCGCGTCGACGTCACGCTCGACCGGCGACGGAATTCGTACATCCCGAAACTGTCGATGATCCATACGAGTATCGCCAAAGGAAGTGTCGGGACTGGGCCGTTTCAATTGGATCGCCATGACAAGGAGAAGACGGTCCTCCTCGCCTTCGAGAATTATTTCGGGGTGCGGGCACTCCTGGACCGGGTCGAGTTCATCAAAGTGCCGGACGGATACGATCCGACGTATCGGATCTCATCAAGGGATTCCAAAGAAACTGGACACATCTCGACACCGTCTGGGTTCGGGCTTGTCATCTTGAACAGTCATCCGAATAGTGTGTTCGCGAATGAAGAGGCGCGGCATTATATGCATCGCTTGATTGCGGAGATTCGACCGGAGATTGGGACGTTGAATGAACGGAGAACGCCGAACGACCGAGGGTTTCTCGGTTCGATGAGCGAAACGTATCGCATTCCAAAAGGAACACCCGTCACATTCGACCGACCGATTCGAATCAAACAGACGGACTTTACGAATGATACGACCGACTGGATTGCCGAAATGTTAACGCGTCACGGCATCGCTTATGAGTTCGTGCCCATCAGCTTCAAAGATTCAATCCATGACAAGACGTATTATGAATACGTCGATTTGGTCGTTCACGGGGAAGTGTTCGAGCGGAACATCACGCTCGGGTTTGAACAGTTCATGACGAACGAGTACTCGCCCCCGCATAAAGTGTTCCCTTATATCGAGGGGATGGCGGAGCGGGTCAGGCAATATGATGACCTGCCGTTTGAAGACTGGTTGCCGCTGCACCGGGAGATTGAACGCGAGTTGAAAGAAAAGTCGTATTTCATCCCGCTCTATAACGAGGAGCGGACGATCCCGTTCCCGGTCGAGCTGAAGGACGTCTGTGTCGACTTGTTCGGTTATTTTGATTTTGCGAAACTATGGATTCCATCATAAGGAGGGGTTCGATGAGGAAAAAACTATTGTTGGCATTTCTTTTCTTCAATCCAATCGTATTTCTGATTGGATGGTGGAACGGAGAATGGGTGATGATAACAGTGGCGGGATTCGGTGTTGTCTTCCATGTACTTTACCAGGAGCAACTCGAACAGTTCGATGGAGAGAAGGTGAAGTCACTGATACAGAATGTCGATTCGAAACTCGTCTCATCGATTGGCTTTCTTTCAATTTTCAGCTTTTTTGTCGTCGTCTGGTTCTTTGACGAGACGTCAGTTCCGTTGCTTGATACGATGTACGTCGTGTTTGGTGTCATCATGATGCGTCGTGGTATGTTGATTCGCAGTGCCGTACTCCATGAAAAGATTGATTTGACGAACGTCATCCATATAAAGAAAACCCCGAGCTCGTAAGACTCGGGGTTTCATTATGCGGATTTGTCCGTGCCTTCTTTTTTGACTTTTCGGGCGAGTGCCAAGATTTGATATACTTTGAAAAAGTCGTAAGCGGCGACGGCGATGATGAAGTACGTCCAGAAGCTGAAACCGTACTCTTGTACCGAGAAGTACGCGAGGACGGTGAACAACACACCGAACGATAGACTGAAGAGCATCATCACTTTTAATTGTCGCGGCATAACTGCCACCTCATTTCTACATTAAAAATAGTACGAGCATCACGAGCGCGTTGTTAAACGCGTGGATGGCGATCGGAACGATCAATCGTCTTGTCTTCGCATACGCGTAAGAGAACGCGAAACTCATCGCGATATAGACGAGGAATCGATTATCTTGGTGGATGAGTGCGAATAAAATCGAACTGACACCAAAGGCAATCCAGAAACCGAAGCGCGCGTTCAAGTTCCCGAACAAAATATGACGGAAAAGAATCTCTTCGATGATTGGTCCGAGCAAGACGACCGGCAAAATCATGAGTGGAATAACTTCCACCATATCAGCGATGTTTTGTGTGTTCATCGATTCGACAAGTTCGCCCGAGATGGCCGTCTCAATCAAGTTCGCCACGATGACGAGCCCGTATTGCATCAAAATCCCGAGCCCGATCCATTTGACCGTGTCGTTCAAGTTCGACTGGATGCCTTGCGCTTTGTATTGTTTCAAGTCTGGCCAGATGAGCAAGATTGACAGAACAATCGTCACACCGAATCCGATGGCGAGCCAGAGCCCGACGAACGTTTCTGTTAGCCATTCCGGTCGTACTTCACTGAGGACGAGCGGGAATAGCTGGACGAACGCATATAGTAAAATCGGGGTGAGGTGCCGGAGACGAATGTTAGGCGCCATCGAAAAACGGGTATTTATCGATTGGTTTGAGTTTAGTGTAGCCAATTCAACACGTCCTTAATATAAGAGTGAACCTACCTTTCTCTCATTGTAACAAATAAGTTCTCTTGACCGCGAGTAAGAGCATTTTTTAATGTTCCCCACTTGATTTTTTAATCGGCTCATACTACACTTATCAATGTTAGCACTCCTTTTAACTGAGTGCTAAAACCTTACGATACACATTACATCATTCATATTCGGAGGAGGTTTTTTCCATGTTGAAACCACTAGGCGATCGTGTCATCATCGAAGTCGTGGAGAAAGAAGAAAAGACGATCGGGGGCATCGTGCTTCCTGATACGGCGAAAGAAAAGCCGCAACAAGGGAAAGTCGTCGCAGTCGGTACAGGCCGCGTGACGGACGAAGGCAAGCGCATCGATCTCGACGTGAAAGAAAATGATTTGGTCATCTACTCGAAGTACGCAGGTACCGAAGTGAAGCATGATGGAAAAGAGTACTTAATCGTTCGCGAGAGCGATATTCTCGCAATCGTAGGCTAAGCACCATTATTCAAAAACTTTATTAGGGGGAAATGAACGATGGCAAAAGATATCAAATTCTCAGAAGATGCACGTCACGCGATGCTTCGCGGCGTCGACGCACTCGCTGACGCAGTCAAAGTAACAATTGGACCAAAAGGACGTAACGTCGTCCTTGAGAAAAAATTCGGTTCACCACTCATCACAAACGATGGCGTGACAATCGCGAAAGAAATCGAACTCGAAGACCGCTTCGAAAATATGGGCGCGAAACTCGTTGCTGAAGTTGCGTCGAAGACGAACGAAGTCGCAGGGGACGGTACGACAACAGCGACAGTCCTCGCACAAGCGATGATTCGTGAAGGACTCAAGAACGTCACAGCGGGCGCGAACCCGATGATCCTTCGTAAAGGAATCGACAAAGCGGTCACACGTGCGCTTGAAGAGTTGAAAGCCATCTCGAAACCAATCGAGTCAAAAGAAGCGATCGCACAAGTCGCGGCCATCTCGGCAGCGGACGAAGAAGTCGGCGAATTGATCGCAGAAGCGATGGAGCGCGTCGGGAACGATGGTGTCATCACAATCGAAGAATCACGCGGTTTCACGACAGAACTCGACGTCGTTGAAGGAATGCAGTTCGACCGTGGATACTTGTCACCATACATGATCTCAGACTCTGACAAGATGGAAGCGTCACTCGACAACCCTTACATCTTGATCACAGACAAGAAGATCTCAAACATTCAAGAAATCATCCCAGTGCTCGAGCAAGTCGTGCAACAAGGGAAGCCGATCTTGATCGTCGCAGAAGACATCGAAGGCGATGCCCTCGCAACACTCGTCTTGAACAAACTCCGTGGTACGTTCAATGCGGTAGCCGTCAAAGCACCAGGATTTGGTGACCGTCGTAAAGCGATGCTCGAAGACCTCGCGACACTTACAGGTGGTCAAGTCATCACAGAAGACCTCGGTCTCGACCTCAAATCGGCATCACTCGACATGCTCGGTCGCGCATCGAAAGTCGTCGTCACAAAAGACACAACGACTGTCGTCGAAGGTGCAGGGAACGAAGAAACGATCAAAGCACGCGTTCAAACGATCCGTAACCAAATCGAAGAGACAACGTCTGACTTCGACCGTGAAAAACTCCAAGAGCGTCTCGCGAAACTCGCAGGTGGCGTAGCCGTCGTCAAAGTCGGTGCAGCGACGGAGACTGAGCTTAAAGAGCGTAAACTCCGCATCGAAGACGCACTCAACGCGACACGTGCGGCCGTTGAAGAAGGAATCGTGGCGGGTGGTGGTACATCACTCATCAACGTCATCCCAGCCGTTCGTGCGTTGCTTGCAGAAGTGACAGCGGATGAAGCAACTGGTGTCAAACTCGTCCTTCGTGCACTCGAAGCACCGGTCCGTCAAATCGCGGAAAACGCGGGTGAAGAAGGTTCGGTCATCGTCGAGAAACTCAAGAACGAGTCAGTCGGTGTCGGCTACAACGCGGCAACGGGCGAATACGTCGACATGATCGCACACGGGATTGTCGACCCAGCGAAAGTGACGCGTTCAGCACTCCAAAACGCAGCATCTGTCTCAGCGATGTTCCTCACAACAGAGGCCGTCATCGCAGACAAGCCAGAAAAAGATGGTCCTGCAATGCCTGACATGGGCGGAATGGGCGGTATGATGTAATCATCGCCGCATCAAGAAACGACTGAAAAACCTGATCCTGGTTGAATGATATGCTCCCCGATAGGTAGACAGATGAAATAACAAATCTGTTTATTCTATTGGGGAGTGTTTTTTTTATGGCGAGAAGTCGGCATTCGATCGAACAATAACTGAGTGCGCTGCGCATGATAGAAGCAGAAACATACACATGGAAGGAGATCATGGAGACCCATGACGTCTCTAAGGATGCCCTCCGGGTGTGGAAAGTGAAATTCGATACCGGCGGGATCGATGCGTGGAAGGAATCGAAGACATGGAAACTGTACACCAAGGAACAGAAGCTCGCGGACCGGCGTGGACGGACGAAGCAAGAAGAGGAACTAACCAACGAGGAGAAGCTCGAAAGTCGCATCCAACAGATCGAGCGGGAGAACGAGCGCCTGCGGGCCGAGAACCTGTTCCTAAAAAAGTTAGAGGAGATCGAGAGGAGAGGTTGATCAGCCAGATCCGGCTACAATTGCGTTACATGGCGATCGAGGAAATGTCGACAACCGATACGTTCCCGGTCGTGCTCCTGTGTGAGATCGCGCAGGTCTCACGGGCCGCCTATTATAAATGGTTGAAGCGTACCGTCTCGGTATGCGAGGAGGAGAACCTAAGCCTACTTGAGGACATCCGCCTCCTCTACGACCAAGTGAACGGGACCTACGGCTATCGACGAATCACCATGACGGTCAATCGCAGACGACGCCAGCATGGCCTGCCGGCATACAACGAGAAGCACATCTATCGTCTCATGCGCATCCATGAGATTCGTTCGGTCATCCGCCAGAAGCGCAAACGGTACAAAAAGTCGTCCCCGCAGCATGTGGCCGAGAATCTGATAAACCGGGAATTCAGTGCGTCCCGACCGGACGAGAAATGGTGCACCGACGTCACCGAGTTCAAATATGGCACCGGGAAGAAGGCGTATCTGAGCGCGATCATCGACCTCTATGACGGCTCGATCGTCGCCTATCGCATCGGGAAATCTAACAACAACGCGCTCGTCTTCCAGACGATGATGCCAGCGATCGCGGGGCTCCGTACAGGAGCGGGTCCGATGATCCATAGCGACCGAGGATATCAATACACATCGAGAGGGTTCAAACGCATGGTAGAAGAGAAGATGCGGGGCTGACCCACAGCATGTCCCGGGTCGGACGTTGCATCGACAACGCCCCGATCGAGAGCTTTTGGGGTACCCTGAAAGTCGAGATGTACTACCTGCGTGAGTTTCAGGCATATAGCGAACTCACATCGGCCATCGAGACCCTACATATCGTTCTACAACCATGACCGTCTCCAGAAACGCCTAAACGGCTTGAGCCCTGTCGAATAAAGGGCTCAAGCCGCCTAGGCCGGTTTTCATTATTTGCACTGTCTACTTGACGGGGAGCAGTTCAGAATACCGGACGAGGGTTCTAAATGTCTCCTAACAAAATTATGTAGTGTCTAACTTTTTTGGTCCATTTCAAAGTGATATTCTTTTTGTAAATGGATAAAAATTTGTGCTAGTGAGGAGATAAATAGGATAGTCCACTTTTAAAGCGCATTACACAACAATTATTGAGAATATTGAAAAAATTTACTATAATTGTATTAATCAAGGTTACATGATAAGCGAAACTTTCTTGCGTAGCCCTTTTTATATTGGTAGAATTAGGTATTATAAGACTATTTAAATTACATCATGGGAAGAGGCTTGTGATATGTCTACAGGAAGTATTGGTTTTGAAGAAAAATTATGGTTTTAGGAAGATAAGAACGTTGTTTTTAGGACCTCTATTCTTGAAGTATGTTTCTGATTCTTTTTAAGAAAAGTATTTTGAATTAACAGAGGATGAATGGGCTGATCCTGAAGATAGGGATGAATATTTAGCAGAAAATATTTAATGGGTAGGTATCTAAAGAATTATGCAGGTGATAACTGAACTGGCAAAAGCTTTTGTACTTTGTGCTACGGAACTAGAAGCACAAGAATTTAACGCAGAGATCGGGTTCTTCTGAAAGGCAGTAAAAGCTGGACTAGTAAAATTGATTCCTATTCAAGGTAAAAGGAAAACTCCAGAACAAATTGATGCTCAATTAAATTGACTCATTTCTAAATCTGTAATATCTGATGAAGTAATTGATATTTATAGTTCACTATGCATACAAAACCCAGACATCTCTATTCTATCCGATGAATTTTTAGACGAGGGACGTGCTCTGCCTCAAAAAAACTTAGCAGTTGAATTACTAAACCGGTTATTTCAAGGAAAAGTTAAAAATGTTTAACGTACAAATTTAGCGAAAACACAAAAATTCACAGACATTCTGCAGAATGCTATTAACAAATACAATAAACGAGCAATTGAAACTTCAGAAATTATTTAAGAGCTAATTGAACTTGCAAAAGAGATGAATGAATCTTATAAAGCAGGAGAAGTATTAGAGCTTGTTCAAGAAGAGGTAGCTTTTTATGGTGCGCTTGCATCACATGAGACAGCTGAACAAGTCTTAGATGATATCCTTAAAGTAATTGCTCATGAACTTACGAAGGCAATTAAAGAGAATATGAGCATTGACTGAAGTTTGAGAGAATCGTCCAGAGCAAAGATGGGGATTACGGTTAGAAGGCTTTTGAAGAAATATGGTTATCCACCTGATTTGCAGAAGTTGGCTGTGGAAATTGTTGATGAGCAGGCTGAATTAATAGCGGCTAATACAAAATTATAAAAGAATAAAAACTAAAGAGATAAGAGGTTAATTAAATGGAATCTGAAAAATTTATAGTTCCAATTTCTAACTTTGTTATTGAGTCCGCTTTTAAAATTGGTGATGTATATTATACTCCTCCATTGAACTCTATATTGGAAGGGGGATATACATATACAGATTCAATTGTTGAAAGTGAATTTGAAATGATAAAAAATTGCTTAGAAATATTAGATTCTAATTCAAATCAAGAGTGGATAAACTATACGCTCGCAATAACCACATTTCCTGTAAAAGAATATGTAAATTTTGAAGAAGCATTTTTATATGTCAATGAAATCTGTGAAAAGATTGATAGGTCTATGGATTATTTTAGGTTAAAAGAGTGTCAAATAGGGAATTTTGATACTCTTCCTGGTTTAGCTGGAATGCTAAATGATGGTTACAAAAATGTTTTCAAAGTAAATACAAAAACAAATCATTATGAAATGATTTCAGGAGAAGTAACTATCATGTTGAGAAAAGGAATAGGTATGATGCCGTCTAGGGAACCTAGTTCGTATGATCTGAATTCATTAGATTATAAATTAATTTTCAGTGATAGGGAAGATGAAGTATTTTTAAATTGTAGAGCAGCGCTAACAAGGATAAATGAAGCAATGTATATGCATAATTTGAATACAGCATTTATATATTTAATGACTACACTCGAGATGCTTGCAGATAAAGATGAAATGCTGCAATTTCAAAAAGTTAAATCTAAAATTATCCCCTTTATAGTAGAGTCAAAAAAAGAATATCATAGGTTATCTAGCGAGATGGTTAATCTCTCAAAACATAAAAGAACTGAAATTGTTCATAATGGTAAAAATATATTTGAATTATATGAAAATCAGAATCAAGTCAAAAGAGAACTATTTAACCTTACTGGAATAATTATCGAATATGTCAGAGCTGTATATAAAACAGACATGAAAAGCTTTGACTCATTAGATTATATAAGAAAAGAAATAATAGAGACTCTGGGCGTTTGATATGATATTGGAATTACATGAAGGAAGACTAGAAGATTATTTGAAAACACTTCTGATCTTCTTTTTTATTGTTTATATATCTTTTGAGTAGATGAAATGTTTTAAAGAGTGAAAGGGGCAACGCTGGGATGTATTTATCAGAGTTAAGGATTTGGAATTTTAGAAAATTTGGTATAAAACAAGATGGAAAGCCTGGATTGACACTCAACTTCACTCCAGAATTGAATCTTTTAGTAGGCGAAAATAATTCGGGAAAGACAACGATTGTAGATGCTATAAAGTATACTTTGCACACGCAAAGCTATGAATATATGAGGCTTGAGTTAGAAGATTTTTATTTGCCATTTGGTGAATCCGAAGAAAATAGAGCAACAAAATTAAGAATAGAGTGCAATTTTAAAGGGTTTAGTGATCTTGAAGCTAAGAATTTTTTAGAGTGGTTAGGTATGGAGAAGAATTCTCAAGGTACTTATGAATACTTTTTAAAATTATCTTTCACAGCTCAAAGAAATGGGAACAATATATATTACGATATTAAAGCTGGGGCTGACAATGAGGGTAAACAATTAAGTGGAGAGGCAAAGAACCTTTTGAGAACAACCTACCTTAAACCATTAAGAGACGCCGAAAAAGAAATGTCGCCGGGTAAAAATTCTAGACTTTCACAAATATTAGATAGTCATGATGCATTTAAAGGAAAAGATGAAAACCATTATCTTTACACAATTATAAAAGAGGCCAATGAAAAAATCACAAAGTACTTTAAGGGTTTGGATACTGATGATAATGAGATTGAAGACCAAGAGGGTAAAGAGTTATTAGAACAAATCAATACATACTTAAAAGAATTTAGTGGATTTAGGAATAATCAAATTTCAGATTTCACAATTACTAAATTGAGATTAAAAAATATTCTTGAAAGACTTAACTTAGACATAACCGAAAGTAAATCAGGATTAGGGTCTCAGAATTTGCTTTTTATAGCAACTGAATTACTCTTATTGAAACGAAATCAATACCAAGGTTTACGCTTAGCTATTGTTGAAGAAATTGAAGCTCATTTGCATGTTCAGGCACAAATTAGACTAGTTGAATTTCTTCATAAGGAAGTAAGTGATTCACAAATTCAATTAATTATGACAACCCATAGCACAGATCTTGCATCTAAAGTGAAGTTGAAAAACCTTATTATTTGTAAGGATGGAAGTGCTTTTCCTATGGGGGATGAGAATACACAATTAAATAAAGGGGACTATCTTTTTTTAGAGCGTTTTTTGGATTCAACAAAAGCAAATTTGTTTTTTGCACAAGGAGTCATACTCGTAGAAGGTGATTCGGAGAATTTATTACTTCCAATTATTGCTCTTATTATAGATAAACCATTGTCATTGTTTGGGGTGACTATTGTTAATGTTGGAAATACAGCTTTCCTGCGTTATTCTAATATTTTCAAAAGGAAAGAACCAAATAAGGGTATGTTAAATATAACCGTTTCTGCAATTACTGACAACGATATAAAGCCTGATATATATTCATCTGTAGATCCTGAGGCTAAAACTCAAACGCATTTGGATTCAGAAAAATCTATTAATGTAAGGAGAAGTGAAAGAAAAGCAAAAATTGACGGTCAATTTGTTAAATTATTTATATCACCAGACTGGACCCTGGAGTATGATATAGCACTTGGTTCATTACGTGATGAATTATTATTGGCGATATTGCAAGCTGAAAAAATTGGAAATAGTGATGTCATTGGCTTGACAAAAGCCAAAGAAGAATCAATTGATAAAGAAATAATCAGGTTAAATGAAATTTGGAAAGAACAAAACGCTTCTGATGAAGAAAAAGCTTTCTATATTTATTATCATTTAATGCTTGAAAAAAAGATATCTAAAGCAATAACAGCTCAATGTTTAGCAAACATCTTAGAACAAAAGATGCAAGAAGATAAAGAAGAAATTAAAAGGAGAATTTTAGGGGACAGCAAATTGCAGTACATTATTCAGGCTATTAATTATGCTTCCAAAGGAGCTGTATGAAAATGCTTAATATAACTGAAGATGATATTTTGTATGCTGAAAAAATATTGTTGCCCCCAGGAGAGAGTTTTAATAATGAACGTAGAGAAATTATTAAGTCTTTAAATAGTATAGACATAAAAGCCAGTCCTGGGAGTGGAAAGACAACTACACTTTTAGCCAAACTAGCAATTCTGACTACTATGCTCCCATTAGATGATAATAAAGGGATTTGTATTTTAACTCATACAAATGTTGCAATTAACGAGATAAAAGATAAATTAAATGTTTATGGACAAAGTCTTTTTGAATATCCAAATAATTGTAGCACCATCCAGTTATTTGTAAATAAATTTTTAGCCATACCTGCGTATATACATTTCTACGGCAAAAAGCCAATTAGAATAGATAATCAAATATATGAAGAAAGAATTATGAAAAAATATTACCAGATTATTCCTCGAAGATTACGATATGGAATAGAAAAAAGAAGTATTAACATAAAGACTATTAGATTTGATTTAAGTGATGGTACCTTAAAAAAAGATTTATATGGAACTCAAATCTATAAAAGTCAACAAAGCGAGAGTTACAAAGCATTAAAAGAACTAAAAGACAGTGTAATGATGGATGGGATACTTAGCTATGATGACGCATATTTTTTAGCCATCAATTATATTAAAGAAAATCCAGATTTAAAAAAAATATTTTCTATACGTTTTCCCTATGTTTTTATTGATGAAATGCAAGATACTATGGATCATCAACAAACTATACTAGATTATCTATTTGATGAATCGGTTGTTATCCAACGAATTGGAGACCCTAATCAATCAATATACGATCAGCGTAATGCTACAGGAACTTGGGAAATAAGTCAGGACAGATGCAGGGAAATAACTGATAGTAAACGCTTTTCAACTGCTGTGGCAAAGGCTGTGCAAAATATTTGCGTTCAGCCTCAACAACTAATTGGTAATCCTGAAATAGAGGACATAAAGCCATGTATTTTAGTGTTTAAACCAGATCGCATTGATAAAGTTCTCCCTTACTTTTCAAAAGTAATTGTAGACAATAATTTGCATCTTTCTGATAAAAAAATATTTAAAGCTATAGGATGGGTTTCTGAGCACGAGAAAGAAATTGGAATTAGTAACTATTGGAATGATTATATAAAAGAAGTGAAGCAGAAAGTTGATTTTAACTACTTAAATAATTATTTGTTAAAAGCATCAGTTGGAGAAGTGGATAAATACGGCAGTAGGTTATATAAAGAAAGAATTATAAGAGGAATTTTAAAAGCGCTTAGACAAATGGAACAAATGAACGAAGATAGGTTCTTCACTGAAACTTCTTTTTTAGATCATCTCCGAATAAGTGACATATCGGTATACAACAAATTATTACTAATGTTATCGAAATGGTGTTTGAAAATACAAAATGATGAAAATGTATTTTTAGAAGTTAAAGAGTTTATAATTTTTGACTTAAAAGAATTATTTAATTGGGAAGATACAGGTCGTCTGGATTCATTTTTTGAAAATCAAATCGAAGATATATATGAATCACATGAGAATAAAATCAATGTATATAAATTTAACGAAAACTCAATCACTTTTGACATTAATGTCTCAACTATTCACTCTGTTAAAGGAGAAACTCACACAGCTACCCTTTATCTAGAGACATATTATCACGATTACGATGTTAAAAGGATTATAGAGTATTTGAAAGGAAAACACTCTGTCACTAGAGCTGTAAGAACATTGCAGAATTTAAAAATGACCTATGTAGGAATGACTCGTCCATCACATTTACTGTGTGTAGCAGTAACAAATGAGACAGTACTAGGGCATGAGGAAGAGTTAGTGGAGGCAGGTTGGGATATAAGATATGTATAAATCTAAATCTAAATCCTTTAAGACAATCCGAAACCTCTCTACTTAACCAAGCGATTTCGGATTGAATTTATTTATTGTAAACCCTTATAGCCAATGAAAGAAGCATTGCAAATTTAATATTTAATTTATTATCAATCAAAAGCTTTAAGGGTTTTTCTCCCCAAAACTTCATATCTTTTTTTCCCCACATCAACAATTACTTCATCCTGTTTTAATAAATGCTCATAAGGTTCTCCCTCATTTTTTATTGTTCTTAAAACTCTGTCTGGCTCATTAATCCGATTTAACATCTTATTCAATTCTTTTTCTTCTTTGTAAGTTTTTATAGTAAGAAATCTTCCCAAGTTTATTTCAAATCATACTGTAAAAAATAATAAAACACCAGGTTTATTCTTCTGTTAATTCTTTTATAAGCTTTGTTATATTCTTCATCGTTATTATGTTTTTTTCTATAATTAATTCTAATCGAGACCGTCTATCGAGTTGTTTCAAGTCGCACAAGTAAATGAAACCGGACCGACAGGGATCCCATCGTACGGTTTACATCATTTCGCAATCTATGTGAATGATATGCAAGAGGCGGCTCAGCGCTTTGAACGTGCGGGTGGACAGTTGTTATCAAAACCACACCCGTTAGCCGGCGTCGAAGACAATGGGGATAACCAAGGTGTATACGGGAAGGCACCGTGGGGGTCGCTCATCGAGCTGATTGCCTATCCGGACGGAATTGATTATCCTGCGTCGAGTGAACAGGAGCGTTGGACACCAGCGGAACATAAATGAGTATATACGAAAAGAATCGCCCTTTCTCAGGCGATTCTTTTTTCAGTCCGTCTGTTTCCGGTTATACATCACGACACTACCGACGAATGCAGCAAGCGCCCACGCCGTAAGCAAACCGAGCTCTAGCCCGACGGCACCGAAGTTCGCACCGTCGTCCACTTGATGAGCTACATCAATCAAGAGCACGTTCGGTAAATACTCAAGCACTCCGATGATGGCGAAACGGTCTTGTAGTGGTAACAACATCGGTGAGAACGAGAAGAAAAAGAACGGCAACATGACAATCAATGAAGCTTCCATGACCGTCTTCGTCATCAAGCCGAACATCGTTCCGATTCCGATATAAAAGAATGTCGAGACGATGAGCGCGAGGGCAATCACAGCCAGATTTTTTGGAGCGTAATCCATCAAAAATGACGAGGCTACGATGAGGATCATCGTCGTCACGAACGTGAGGGCACTCTTTCCGAGCAAGATGTCGAGCGTGCTCGCTGGGGACAACATGAGCCCGCGAAGCGTGTTTTTCTCCTTTTCTTCGGCGATCAACGCACATTGTACGAAGATGGCCACGAGGCTAAACGTGATGTTGATGACGAAGTACGTGATATCGACGCCGCCGTCACCGATTCGCGAATAGAAGACGGCGAAGAAGAGCGGCATGATCAAGGTCGACGAGACGAACAAGTTTCGAGACAAATCCTTGTAGTCTTTTTGGAAAATGGCGAGTGCACGTTTCATTGAAAAAGTCATGATAATTTCCTCCCTGTCACTTCGATAAAGATATCGCCGAGTGTCGGCTCATTGGAATGGATCGACGCGATATTTTTAGCACGCATCTGTTTATGGAGCCAGTCCGCGCCTTCGTCGGTTTGCGTCACTTCATGCGTCTGACCGTTGTTCAATTCAACTCGCATCGATCCCGTTGCATATTTCCTGCGCAATACGTTCGGGGCATCGAGCAGTTGAATCGACCCTTGATGTAAGAAAGCGACACGATCACACAGCTCCTCGGCTTCTTGCATATCGTGCGTCGTCAGAAAGATGGTCGTTCCATTTGCTTTCAACCGTTCAATCCCTTTATAGATATGTCGAGAGTTGACGGGGTCGAGAGCCGATGTCGGTTCATCTAGAAACAGGAGCTCTGGCTCATGAAGAAGGGCGCGTGCGAGCGTCACCCGTTGCAACATCCCTCTAGAGAGTTTGTCGATGCGCTTCTTCCGTTCCCCGCTGAGGTTGACCATGTTCAATACTTCATCAATCCGAGTCTTCGGTTCATCATAGAGGTCGCAATATAAGCTCAGGTTCTCTTCTATAGAAAGTCGTGTATACAGACCACTATTGTCCGTCAACACGCCGATGCGTTTACGGTACTGTTCTTGTTTCAGGTCAGCGACCGGCACGCCGAAGACAGTAGCATCACCGGCCGTCTGTGCGAGTTGTGACGTCAAGATTTTTATCGTTGTCGTCTTTCCAGAACCACTCGGTCCCAAGAAGCCGAACACTTCTCCTTTTCCAACTGTAAACGTCACATCATGTAACGCTTCCTCGTTCCCAAACAATTTCTTTAACCCGTTCACTTGAATGATTGGTTCCATTCCCGTTCCTCCTTGTCGATGTCGTCTTACTTGCTTCTATCGTATAAGGAATGGGGAAAGGCCGCACTGAAATGGCGATAAATGGCGCTTATCAGGAGTTGAATGAAGCGAATAGAACTGTGAATGGAGACTATTTGAGCCCCATCATCGTCTTCAATTCTGCCATTTTTGTCTTGGATAACGGAATCGTTGTCTTCTCTGAATCATCCAAGATAAGACTGAAGCTATTTTTCGTATAGGTGATGACTTCGCGCACACGTTGTAAGTTCACAAGATATGACCGATGGCAGCGGAAGAAACCATACGGGGTCAAACGCGTCTCGAGCTCGTTCATCGTGAAGACGCTCGGGAACTGATCCGATTGACTATGTAAAATCGATTGTCCGTCCTGACTTTCGATGAAGTCGATTTCAGGAGGGTCGAGTAAGATGATTTTTTCGTTCACTTTCGTCGGAATCTTCTCGAAACGGACGTGGATAATCTCAGATGAAATTTCCGAATCACCTGCATCTTCCGGTTCCACATCTAACAGGCGCAAGTGACGATGATCAATCCGATAAACGGTCGATGTCATGAAGAGCGCACTTTCCATGTTGCTCGTCAACACGAGGACGGATTTTTGTCTCGACGTTAATGTCTGTAACGTATCGCGTAAAAGGTGTCGTGTTTCTTGGTCCACGTCTTGGTCCGCTTCTTCAAACACATATAGGTCACGGTCTTGGAGAAGCAGCGCGGCGTACTGCGTGCGTCTGACAAGGGAACGATTGAGACGGTGGAGGCGGTGCTTGCGATAAGTCGTGAGTTGGAGTTGCTGCATCACCGATTCGACTGATTCGGATGAATCATAAAGACGCTTGGTGAAGCGTAAATACTCCTCGATGGTGAGTCGATCGTATAAACCGTCCCGGATGGAGAAGAGAGACATCGTTGAAGCGTGGTCGATGTTCCCGGTATATGTCGAGATCTCCTGACTGATGAGACCGAAGATGATTTCTCGGGAAATGACGCCACAGTGGATAGCTGCTAACTCACCTGGTTGAATCGAAAATGAAATGTTTTCGAGAATAAGTGTGTCTTGTTGGCGCACCGAGACGTTTTGGAAAGTAAGCACCGAATCCCTCCCTTTTTAGTTGGAGTATAACATTTTACAGAGAAGGGCTTAAGAGGAAGATGATTAAACATGAAAGTTACATCTTTTGGTAAAATAAGATACATGACGAATTAGTGAAGGGAAGTGACTCATTTAATGGATAAGCAATTCGAAGAGATGCAGACACGCGTGTTCGAGTTAGAATCTCAAGTTGAAATGCTTCAATCCCTTCTACTTCGAGTGATTGAGCAAGATTCAATACTACATAATCAGTTAAAAACTGAATTAGAATATGTCTTATTAAAGCATGATTTACCAGTCGGAAAGAGACATGACGTTTCATTTTTTCTGATTCGTCTCGAAAAGGCGTATTAGTTTGAAAACAAAATACCAACGCTGATTTCATTTCATGAAGAATTGAAACAAGTGCTTGAATTAGAGGAGTTATCAGAAGAGGTTTCCATTCGATTGATTCAAGAGTATGTAAGACGTGGAGTTTTTACTGTGGGGAACATGATTAAATATGAAAAGTGAGGATGTGGAGTATATGAACGAAGTACAACGATTAATGGATAAAGTAATTGAATTTCGAGATGAGCGCGACTGGGCGTTCCATCATAACCCGAAAGACTTGGCGTTATCGTTATCACTTGAGGCGAGTGAGCTCCTTGAGGTATTCCAATGGGTGTCGAGTGAAGAAGCGCTTGAGACGAAAAAGATGGAGATGAAAGAGGAGCTTGCTGACGTGTTGATTTACGCGTTGACATTCGCTCATGCTGCTGACATCGATGTTTCAAAAGCGATTGAAGACAAGCTTGTGAAAAACGCAGTTAAATATCCGAGTCCGCAAAAATGAATGAGGAGTTCTATATCAACATTCCATCCGATCGATTTATGATTCCTTGTCATTTAATGGGGCCTCATTTCTCTCCTTGCGCTGCATCAGAGAAAACAGGTATTCAATTTTATAAGCAAACGGAAGTTGGGGAAATTGAGCATATCGGAAAACGTAAAGAAATCGCTAAGGTAGGTCATGCGTCGTTTGAACCACCACTTGAATTTCAGCAAATGGAAAATCCGTATATCGGACTTTTTTGGATGATTGACACTCTGGCAGAACATATTGATACCCTTCGCTCTTGTGGAGCCGATGATATCTGGATTGATTTGGGTGTGGTCTCTCACTTAGATGTGAAGTTAGAATTTGAACCAGATTTCTTGATGAAGCTTGCGAACTTAAAGATTCCATTTTTGATTAGTGGATATATAGAAACTGCTGATGAATAATAGCAATACGAAAAATATGAGTGACATCTGTATACTTTAAAGCCAGGTTATGAATAAAAAGAAGTACAATCCATCAGGACTGTACTTCTTTTTATAACACATCTTTCATGACCTCATTTGTCGTCTGAATTGATGCAAATTCTTCATTCAAACTAGCGAGCGACACGTCATGGATGACCGCTGCGGGAATCCATGCCCCACTGATCGATTGACGATCGAACGTCGCTGTCGCATCGGAGACAACAATCGGATTGAATCCCAAGTTTCCTGCCATCCGTGCGGTCGTCTCGACACAATGGTTCGTGATTAATCCGGTGATGACGATTTGTGTCGCACCAAGTGATTCAAGTCGTTCCTGTAAGTCCGTTCCGATGAAGGCGCTATTCACCTGTTTCGTTAAGATGACATCTTGTTCACGAGGTTGAATGAAGTCTTGAAACAAATGGCCATCTTTTTTGAAATAGAAGAGTGAGGTCGGAACGTTCGTGACATGTTGGACATAGATGATTGGTTGATCATGATGTTCCCACGCTTCAATCAACCGTGCGATATTCTCTTCGCATTTTGGATTGTTGCGGTTTCCCCAGCTTGGATCATGAAAGGCTTGTTGGACATCGATGATGAGTAATGGAACGACTGTCGTTTGCATGTTGATTCCCCCTTGAATTGGATACTTCAAGTGTATGCAACGGAGGAATATAGATACATAGAGGTTTTACGGAAGTTTCAGCGAATGACTTTAGAAAGAACGGATTATGTATCGTTTCACTTTAATTTTGAAAGGTGAATGCCAAATGGATGAAATAGATCGCCATATTCTTGAATTGATGCAACAACAAGCCCGAATCTCGATGACCGAATTAGGACGACAGATTGGATTGTCTACGCCTGCTGCGACAGAACGGGTGAAGCGACTCGAAGAACGTGGAGTCATCACAGGCTATCGGGCTGTCATCAATCCTGAAAAGATGGACAAACACGTGACCGCCTTTATTCTTTATGACACCCATCGTTGTGAGGCGTTCCGTGAATTTTGTCGTCAACAGCCGTCCGTGATCGAATGTCATCGCTTAGCCGGGCAGTACAGTTACCTCGTCAAAGTGGTAACGGAAAACGTGCGCACATTAGAGACGTTCATCGACGAATCGATGGAATACGGTCGTCCCTCATCTTTGATAAATCTATCTTCACCAGTATCATTCAGACCCGTTTTATGAAAGCGATGGAGTGACTTTTAACAGTGAGAGTGATTGCGAGCTAGTAAAAGAGAATAGATGAAATTTTTTCAGTACAAATTGATTTTTAATCAAATGAAAAGGAGGGGGACACGATGTCGCACGATGAGCGTTTACGAGAAATAACTAAGGCTCGCCTACTTACGAACCGTATTAATGTCATGTTATCGCTCATTCTTTTGTTAGGGGGATGGATGATGTGGTGGTTTGGAGAGTTCTTTCTCATTCAAGTTCTCTTGGGAATCCTTTTGCTCATTCCACCTCTTTTGATGGTTCATATGTGGAGACGTACCCGAATGTTGCTTCGTTTCAATGAAGCGATGGAATATCAACGTATAGTTTGGTCGGAGTTCATTCTTGCGCTGGTTGTCGTCTGCATATTGATTGGAATTGCAACTACGATCATCCTAACCGAATCATTTAGCTTATCGACTGTTCCACTCCTGGTCATGTTCGTCACGGCCCTGATGTCTAGACACGTTGATCAGCGGATGAAGCAAATCGACCCTGAACATGTGACGTACGCAAATCTCGCTCGATATCAGACGAAACGCAGCTAACCGAAGTCAGCTGCGTTTTGTGTTCGAATCTAATTGTTGTTCGATGTGGTCGAGACGTTCGATTAATACTTGTATCTGCTTCGAACGTTCACGTTCCATGAAGAGTTGCTCGTCTGCTCGTTTCTCAGAACGTGCCACGACATTGCGAATCCACAAAATACCGATGATTAGTACAGCGATTGGAAAAATCGTGAAAATGAGTCCGAATAAAAAGACCATGATGAAGTTCATATACACATACCTCCTTTTCTGCGTCTTCATTATACTTCCAAATATAACCTGTTTGAAAGGGGGAACCGTGGCATTTCAAATCCGACATGCATAAACTAAAAAAAGGAGTTCGATACATCATGACGTTTACTACATTTCAACGAGTCGGTACGTATCTATGAAACGGCCGACCCGACTTGGTACGGACGATGCGGGTTATGTCATCAACCAGACGTCCATCCATCATATACAGCCTGAGTTTGAAACTGTCCTTTTTAAAGCAATCGAATTGGTGAAAGAAGCATTCGATGAACAGCTACACAGCATATATCTTTATGGAAGCATCGGTCGCGGGACAGCTGTTGCTGGGCAATCGGATTTAGATTTGACGGTGCTCGTGCATGAGGATGTCGATGCGACAGAATTGGTGGAGCAGACGGAGCGATTGCTAACGCAACATCCGGAAGTCATTAAAATCGATTATGACATCGGGCGTCTCGATGTGGCGCTGGATCCGGCGAATCGTTTTGAATGGGGCTTTTGGCTAAGACATCTTTGTACATGTGTGGACGGGGAAGATGTCTCGATTCAATTCCCGCGCATGAAGCCGGATGTTCGTGTGAGTGAGGCGTTGAACCAGGACTTGATTTCTTCAATTAAAACAGCCAAGTCGAAATTGCTTCGTGGACAGATGTCTCATCTGGAGAAACGCTCCATCGTGAAGCGCGTCATCCGAGGTTGGTATTTGACGATCAACGTGAAGGACGAGAGTTTTGCATCGACTGTAGAAGCATGCTTGGCGATTCTAAAACTCTATTTCTCGGAAGATCCGCGAGTAGAGCAAGGAGAAGCACTGTTGAGACAAGATGAAATCACAAATCAACAGCTTCTAGACTATTTGAATGAAATAGATTGGATTTAATGATGTCGCTCCTCGATTGGGATATATCCGTTCGGTCGTCTTCGCTTCACGTCTGTGTCAAAGAAGAAATAAGGGACATATAAAGCGCTTGATACGTACGTAATGATGACAAATTCGATTGCGGTCGAACATTGAATGAGGTCGAATAAAAATAGAGACCATATGGGATATGAAACGAGACACATCGCCACAGTCATCCGACCCTTAGTTTGAATAAAACGGTACAAAATGCGCATCAATACGATATAAGGGAAGAATAGATAATAGAACATATTTTTCAATTGATGTCGTCCTTTCTTGCATATGTAAAACCATCTAACTCAGTATAATCGAGGAGAGACGGACGACAAAGGAGAATTTACAATGAAATCAATCGCCATCATTGGAGCTGGTATCAGCGGGCTTTATGCTTTAATCCAACTTCATCAAAAGGGATATGACGTCACCATCTTTGAGGCTCGTGATCGTATTGGTGGTCGTATCTTGACGAAGGACGGTTATGACCTCGGACCGACATGGTATTGGCCGGATACGGAGAAGACCATCTCTAAACTCGTGGATACACTCGGACTCGAGTCATTTGTTCAACATACGACAGGACACATGGTGCTCGAACGTCAAACGACGACCGCACCGGAACGACATGTGTTACCGGAAGAAAGCATCGTCTTATCCAAGCGTTTAGTCGGTGGGATGACGAGTCTGGTGGAAGCTCTGCATGCGAAGTTGCCCGATGACATCGTTCGGCTTGGGCATCGCCTGACCTCGATCGAGCGACAGTCGGACCGAGTCCAACTGACGTTTCAAAATGGTTCGGTGCATCACACGGATGACGTGATCCTTGCGATTCCACCCCGTCTCGTTGCGGAAGTGGCAATTGAACCGGCATTGTCAGCGCAAACGCGAAAAGCGCTCAAAACGACTCCCACATGGATGGCTTCTCAGGCGAAAGCGCTCATCGTATACGAGACACCGTTCTGGCGAGAAGAAGGTCTGTCTGGCTTTGGGATGAGCTGGGTCGGTCCACTTCAAGAGATTCATGACGCTTCTCTGATAGATGGACCAGGTGCGCTGTTCGGATTTTTCCGTCTGTCACCGGGAGAACGGGAAGCGTTAGGAGAAGGACAAGTAAAGACGCGCGTCATCGAACAACTGGAGAAGCTTTATGGTCCGAAAGCGAATGACTTCTTGCGATTTCATTATATGGACTGGTCGACAGAATCAGAGACAGCGACATCTGACGACTTCCTGCCGCTCACGGCATTCCCGGCTTACGGTCCGATTGAGCTCGGAGACCGTCTCCATTTGATTGGTTCGGAGACGGATGCGCAGTTCGGGGGACATATCGAAGGGGCATTGCGGTCGGCGAATCGAATCGTACAAGGGTTGGTATAACGAAAAAGACAAATCGTCCGACTAGCGGCGATTTGTCTTTTTTATTTGAATTTCTGAATCATCAACGCGAGCGAACGGTTGATCATCTTCATCTCGTCATCCTCAAGGACGGAGAACATCTCTTCAGCGAGGCGCTCTTCAATCGCATCGATTTGTTTCGAGTACGCAAGGCCGTTCGGACCGAGCCGGATGAAACTTTCCCGAAGGTTCTCGGGATTCTTTTCCCGCATGACGAAATCGCGTTGCTCGAGCACTTTGAGCACTTGACTGACAGCACTTTTGGAGATGGACATCTTCGTCGCAATCTCTGTCGTCGTCCACGTCTCTTGACGTTTGAAGAGAAGCAACATCTGTTCTTGTTGATAGCTCAGCTCGAACTCGTTCAGTTCCGTGAAATATTTCGTGAACAGCAAGTCGAGCTCATCGATTTGGCGATACATCGTGAGGACTTGTTGCTTTCGTGTTTCATTCAACGTGTCATTCATCCTTTCTTTACGGTGTCCGCCGGAACGTTTCGCTCCGAAGATATAAGAGGACACCACACACTAATCCGATTATACCAAATGCCAATAAGAGCGTTTGAATCGGCACGGACAAGGCAACAAGCACCGATAGGATGGCGAACGCAATCGGTTCAAGGCCTGAGGCGGCGAGCGACATGATGCTCATGACACGGCCGATTTTGTCAGAGTCGCTTTGTTCCTGCATGATGGTGACCGTCGGCAAGTAGACGAGCATGATCATAAACCCGCTCATAGAAGCCGCGACCGCGAGAAGCGGAATCGATTGGACTTGCGTGTAGAGGAAGAAGGCGCCGAGTGTCAGGAATAGGGCGCGGAAGACGAAGCGTCCACGATGAACCGACCGTAACAATAGAATCAGGAAGCTTGCAACAAATGTCCCGACAGCGAGCCCGCCTTCGATGATACTCAAATCAAATGCTGTCCCTCCGACTGAACCAACGAGAATCGGGATACTCATGATGAGTGGTCCCATGACGAACAAGTTGACGATGGCAATGGCGAACGTCCCACTACGTAACACAGGTGTCTGCGATACGTAACGAATGCCCTCTTTCAAATCAAGGAGTACATCTTTCGCTGAGAGTGGAGCGACCTCGGGAATGTTGTCTTGAATCAGACGTGGCATGATCAAAATCGCGGAGAGGAAAATCAATGCAGCCGACGTGCCGAAACTGAGACCAAAACTTCCCCACGTCAGTAGGATCCCTGCAAGGAACGGACCGATGACGAACATCAACTCGAGCGACCCTTGGAAAAGGGAGTTCGCCCGTTGCAACTGTTGACCTGATACGATTGAAGGCATAAGTGATGACAGTGCCGGGTAAGACATGCCATCTAAAAGACCAAATAATACGGAGATGATCAAGAGGGCTGTCACCGAATACGCATCAGCAAAATGGAGCGAGACGACAATTAACATCAACACGCCTTGTCCGATATTCGTTAAGCATAACAAGCGACTCTTTTGGAATCGATCAGCGAACACACCGCCGAACACCATCATGATGACACGCGGCAACGAGACCGCCGTCAAGATAATTCCGAGGAGTGCCGGTTGCTTCAACACGTCGATCGTCAACCATGAGACGCTCAAGAAGAAAATCGAAAACCCTAGCGTGAGCGTCATTCCGGATAACCAAGTGAATACGAACCGAGTATTCTTCAATAAATTCATATTAATAACCTCTTACTTCCATTCTTCAACATATAGTTAAGTTAACTAAACTATACAGCGAGAAATTCATATCGTCAAGAAGCATGACTTTGGTACGAAAATGTAAAATAACGGAACTTTTCTCATGTTCATCTCGTATAGTGGAATAAGAGGTGAATCAAGATGAATAAGCAAGAACGACTACATATAATCAAACAATCAAATCGAAAGCGACTTTTGCAACGACTTTTTCTAGCAATTCCAGCTGCTCTCGCGGTCTACTTTTTAATACGAACGGACGGGAATATTTGGGTTGGGTTCGCCATTATCGGCGGAGTGTTACTTGTGACTCGTTACTTCTTTTCGCATGAAGCAGAGACGATCAGTCAATTGTCGGAGCAAGAACAGGTGAAACGTGTTGTGATACTGCAGTATCATCTGGACTTCCTCTTTATCGCATTGCTAGGACTCGTCAATCCGCTAGCCATTCGAATCATGGAATGGTCTTGGATTCCAGCGGTTCTTATCGGTGGGACATTGCTTTATATCTTATGGTCTCAAGAGAAGCTCGATCAACAAATCCGCTGGCTCGATCCGGAGCAACCGACACGTCGCGAGATTCGACGATTCTGAAAGGATGAATGAGATGAATAAACAAGAACGGATTAATACGATTTATCGTTATCAACAGCGTTGGCTCTTTTGGAGAATGGGACTGGCAGCTCTTACCGGGATGTTCGTCTTTCTTGCACTTCAGTCTGACGGTGCGTCAAAGTATATCATTCCATTAGGGGTCACATTAGCAGGTATGTTGTTCGCCATCGGACGAGAGCGGCGCTTCGTCAGGAAGTTGACCGCTGTAGAACAAGCAAAGCGCATCATCGATTGGCAGTATGTGTCGGAGATGGGACTCCTCGTCTTGTTGGCAATTCTTTTCCCATTAATCGTCTTGATTAACTGGCCGGCATGGTCGCTTTTCGTCGTCTTCTTAGGCGGGGTCATCTTATTGCAAGTCGCACAGAAAATGCTCGACCGGCAGATGCCGCAGTATGACGAAGAACAGCCGATGCGCCGCGAAATCAAACTCGACTTCGTGAAAGACTGAGGTGATACCGTGGACAAAGCAGAGCGATTTGAAAGAATTGAACAGTTTGAGAAACGATATACTCGTCTCAACATCGTCGTGAGCGTAATCATGCTAGGCGTATCCATCTATTTTCTTTCGACATGGAGTCCGTATAGCATTCTTTTACCCGGTGTCGCACTTCTCTATACGACATGGCTTGAATGGAACAAGATGAAACTGCAGCAATCCTTCAACGAATCGACACGCTATCATCGATTGTTGCGGATTGATTTTACTGTCATGTTGATGAGTTTGATATGGTTTGTGATTTTGATTGGTTTGCATTTCAACGGAATCGATATCTTACCGTGGATGAGTTGGACGCTCCTGATTGGCGGACCGTGTCTCATATTGATTCCACTTTGGATTGATCGAAAACAGTCCGCGTTTGATGAGCACCACGTCACATCAGGCGAGTGGGCTCGGTCAAACCGGGAACGTTTGAAACATGCGTTAGATGATATTTCAAGGAAAGGTCGTAAAGATTCATGACAAAGAAAGAACGGATTCAAGTAATCGGAGGATATCGGCAGTCACGACAAACCCTTCACCTTTGGCTCACGGGAGCCCTCATTTTTTGTAACAGTTTTGTGCTCGGTTTTGATACATGGTGGATATGGGGAATCGGTTCGGTCCTCACGGCTGTCCTACTCATAGGGCTGACGATCAAAGAAGGACGTGTCTTACAGATTTTCACGGTGGGTCGAGGCATCCTACTGACAAAACGCTTATATCGCCTCTATTCCTACTGGATTGGAGCGGTCACAGCAGCGATTCTCTTCAGTCGTCTCCAGATTGCACCTGTCGCATGGGTCATCTTCGGTCTAGGCATCGTCATGTTAGCATGGACGCACTATCAGACCGTGCAACAATTGCGACAAGCCGACCCGGAGCAACCGACACGAGATGAGGTGACAAAGCACTACCGTTCGTATGAAAGGAGTACATATGCTGACGAAAGAAAAGCGAATTGAACAATTGCTGAAGCAAGATGACAGTCATTGGCGTTGGGGGTGGGGCATCGCCATCGCGACAATTGTGATGACGCTCGTGATTGCCACGCAGTCCAAACTCTACGCTCCACTCCTCGTCTTCATCAGTTTCTTTCCGTATCTCTGTTTCGAGTGGCGGAAAACAAAACTGCTCCTGACCTTTAACGAGGATACGCGTTACCAATGTCTGGTGTATACAGACTTTGGCATCCAGTGGCTCTGCTTCGTATTGACCATCAGCTTATTGGCTGCCTATTATGCCGACTCGTTGTCTCCCGTCGTCGCGATTGCCGGGCTGTTCGGAATCGGTGTGATGTCGATTCTGGCACCTTATGTCATCAATCGAAACTTACAATCACTCGATTCGCATCATGTACGAGGGAAAGAATTGCGTGAAGCGCGCGATCAACGCTTCCGTGAGTCCAAAACGAACACCTGAGAAGGGTTCGTTTTTTGTTTGAGGACATCGGTCCTTTTCTTCTTCGGTACGGAAGCGTAAGCTGACAATGTACACAGAACTACTAGAAGAATCGAGGAAGACATTCATGTTAGCTATTTTGATTGGATTGACGATTGGGATTTTATTGCCGATGCAGACGAGTGTCAACTCACGTTTGCGTCAGGTGGTCGGCTCCCCGTTCGTTGCATCTTTTTTATCGTTTACTGTCGGGACGATCTTTTTGTCCTTATTGCTTTTATTGACCGGACAGTCATTTGGATTTGACGGCTCGGTGATTCAGGAAGGTCCGGGTTGGATGTGGATTGGCGGACTGTTAGGGGTCTTGTTCTTAACGGGAAATATCTTGCTGTTCCCAAGACTCGGGAGTGTCCAGACGGTCATCATGCCGATTTTTGGACAGATTTTGATGGGGTTGTTGATTGACCATTTCGGTTGGTTCAATTCTGTCGAACACCCAATTACGGCGCTTCGTTTGTTCGGTGTCGTGCTCGTCTTGTTCGGAGTCATCGGAACGGTCGCTTTATCCGACTGGCTCAACCGCCGAAGAGGCAAGCTGGTCGTCTCCATGGAAACGGACACGGGGAATCTGAACCTGTGGCGACTGTTTGGGATTTTCACTGGGATGATGAGTGCCACGCAAACGGCCATTAACGGCTATTTGGGAACAGTGCTCGAATCGGCTCTGAAAGGGGCATTGGTCTCTTTCGTTGTCGGAACATTGGCGCTCTTACTCATTTTACTCGTCTCACGCCAACCCGTTCCGCTCGGTCAACTGAAAGGTCAACCGTGGTGGATTTGGCTCGGTGGGATCATTGGGGCGCTCTTCATCGGAGGAAACGTCCTCATCGTACCGATTGTCGGGACAGGAATCGCTGTCATCATCGTCATTGTCGGACTGTTATGCGGTAGCTTACTGATTGACCGTTTCGGTTGGTTTGGAGCGAAGAAGAACCCGGTCACTGGTGTGCAAATCATCAGTCTGATTGTCATGGTCATTGGAATTGTATTGATTCGTTTATCTTAAGGGGGGAGAACGATGCGAGGAGTGCTGTTCGCCATGAGTGGGGGATTCTTTCTCACGTTGCAAAGTGTCGCTAACGCCCGAATCAGTTCGCAAATTGGGACGTGGCAAGCGGCGACGTTGACACAATTCACTGGATTCGTCGTTGCGCTCCTCGTCATGTTGGCGTTACGCGACCGCACGTATGTCGAGATGCGTCACGTGAAGCCGCTCTATTTATCTGGCGGAGCGTTTGCGGCGATTATCTTATTCAGTAATATGACGGCCGTCCATAAACTCGGGGTCACGATGACAATCTCGTTGTTTCTCATTGCGCAACTGACGCTCGCGCTTGTCATCGATTGGCGAGGCTGGTTTGGAATGGTGCGCCGAAACTTGAACGGGATGCAGTTGTTTGGGGTGCTTATGATGATCGCGGGGGTCATCTTATTAAAATGGTAGGGGGAAACGTACATGGTTGACGCGTATGTGAAGCAATTTGAATTGACTGACTTACCTGTCGCTGCGCAGAACGAATTGCAGCTCGTCCGATACGAGCCGGGGGACGTCATCTGTACGCAAGGTGATGAAGCAGAACATCTCCGTTTCTTAGTGAAGGGGAAGATTCGCGTTTCCCATACTTCCGCTACCGGGAAGCGCCTCGTCCTCTCCTTCAAATATCCGCTCGATTTGATCGGGGACATCGAATATATTCAGCGGACCCCGTTTTTGAATACGGTCGAGGCGGTCACGTCAGTCGAGATGCTTGTCATTCGCTTCGAGGATTTGGTTCGACATGCCCACCACGATGTTGCGTGGTTACACTATTTATTAGAAGAGATCACAAGAAAATTTGAACGAAAATCTCAATCACTCAGCTTCAACTTGTTTTACCCTGTCGAAGTGCGCTTGGCGAGTTATCTGTTATCGATGACGCCGAATGACCAAACACTCGGCTCGACTGTCGACCAATTGACGGATATCGCTGATTTGATTGGGACGAGTTATCGTCATGTGAATCGGACGCTCCGGCGTTTCGTTGAGGCAGGATTGATTGAACGAAATCGGCGGGTAATCACGCTCGTCGATCGGGAAGGTTTGTTGGAGATTGTCGGGGAGAGCATTTATGAATAGGAGGGGAGAATCATGGTGATTGGCATGATGCTTGCCATCTTCGGCGGGATGCTCGTCTGTGTGCAAAACACGTTTAACGGCAACGTCAAGAAGCGTGTCGGAGCATGGGCGACGACGACGCTCGTTCTCTGTCTTGGATTTTTAGCATCGCTACTCATTGGGTTGTTTCAAGAAGGTGGTGGCTTGTTCCGAGTAGAGGAGATGGAGACATGGTACTGGTTCAGCGGAATCCTCGGCGTCGGGGTCGTCATGAGTGTGACGCAAGGGGTTGAGCGCCTCGGGCCGAGTTACGCGATCTCAATCGTTATGGTGTCTCAAATCTTATTCGCGCTCCTCTGGGATACGTTAGGGTGGTTCGGATTGACGGCCGTCCCGTTCACATGGAAAACGGTCGTCGGGATTGTGTTAATCGTTGGTGGGGTGCTCGTATTTCAGTTGAGTGGAAAGGTAAAACCAACTCGCGCGTCGATGAATCGAGCGAGTTAAACGTTAAAAAAGTTCCACGTTTTGAACAAATTTGTCCATGCTGCTGTCGATTCAGTTGAGTATGACAGATCGGGCACACAACCGTTGACTTCTATTCCATTGATTGACCAGATGTAACCAAAACTTTTGACTCATTAGGAAAAAAAGGATAAAAAGAACAATTTGACCGAATCTTTTTTTGAAAATACATGTATAATTTAGAAGAACAGGATAGAAGGGGGTAATGATATGCAACAAGTGATGGACATGGGATGGACAATTCTAAACTTAGGGTTGTTGACGATGATTGGAATCTTTTTATTCCGACTCCTTCGCCGGCATTCAAATTAATCAGCATCTGACAATCGTCAGATGCTTTTTCCTTTTTAATGGGAAAACCTCGAAAGTTTGCTTATAGATTGTTAAGATATAGATATCGGTAAATTGGATGTTTTTTACTTTTGGAGGGGTGCTAGATGTTACGTGAAGAACGAATGGAATACTTGTACGACAAAGCATGGACTAAAAAAGGTCCGCTACTAGTGATCATCATAGGGGTAGTGACAGCGCTTTGGTTAATGTTCAATGATTCAAGAATGAGCCTGTCCCTATTCATCTTTTGTGCGGCGATGCTCATGCCGCTTCTGGTAGCGACATGGCATAAAATCAAGTTGTTTTTACAGTTCAATGACTCATCCACGTACCAGCGCTTTATTTATCTAAAAGGCATGATTCAGTTTATTCTCTTGATTGGTGTCATATCGATGATGGCGCTCTATGCACTGAAGTACATATCGCTTGATACGTTAAGCCTTGGCTGTGCGACGCTGATTGCGAGTTGTCTTATTCTCGAGTCATGGATTGACTGGAAAATTCTAAAGATTGATGACGAGCATGTGGTCGAGAGTTTGTTGGGATTGATGAACCGGGAGAAGCGTAGAGGATGAAACTAATCGAGCATAGTTTCCGTATAGAAAAATAAAGAACACACACGAGGGGGATTCGATGGTAGACCATGAAGTTAGATTAGAACAGATGTTGAAAGATGATGAAAAACGAAAGAGACAAATGGTGATTCCTTTAATTGGCGTCATGTTGCTCTTCTTTTTATATTTTTGGAAGACAGACATCCTCTTATTGTTACCAATGATTATCGTTGGACAAGTTCCGCTCCTGTATCACGCTTGGCATCGCAAAAAGTTACTTCTTTCATTTAATGAGAACACACGTTACCAACAACTCGTGCGTTCCGAGTTTGCATCTAAATTTGCTCAGCCGCTCCTTCTTCTCATGCTGATTGCCAGTGTAGAGCTTGAATGGATTACATTACTTACATTTATCATCGCAGCTTTTATCGGAATCCTGAGCTTGTTGATTTTAAGTGTTCGCTTCGACCGTAAATTAAAAGAAATCGATCCGTTACACGTGACGGGTGTTGAACTCGGTCATGTCCAGCTGCAACGGAAAAAACGAAAAAGTGAAGCGTGATGAATAAACAAGAGCGTCTCCCCAAAATGGTCGAACAGGATCTCGACACACGAGGGATCAGCACACTATTTGGCATCATCGGCCTGTTTCTCTTTCTCGTTGTTTCGGTCATAAACGGTGTCACGGTGACGACGGTTGCCTTCTCTTTCCTCGTGACCCAATTGCCGATGCTTTATCAAGCGTGGCGACGGATGAAGTTGTTACGTACATTTAACGAAGACGAGGAATACCAACGTCTCGTTCGTCGAGAATTTCAAATCATCGTCGCCATGTTTGTGTCACTTGGTGTATTCACCTTCCTCACGTGGTTCGTATTCGATTCGATGCAAGAACTACTCGGTGTCGCATTGATTGGCATCATTCCGCTTCTCATCTTGTACGTGCCGATGGATCGTAAACTACGTGAAGCGGACCCGGAGCATGTGACCAATCGAGAGTTACGACAAGCACATCGTAAACAGAAACTCAGCCCCTGACAGAGCGTCAGAGGCTGAGTTTCTTCATGAGAACATGGAGATGAGAAAGCCGCAGACGACCATGCCAATTGTATAGAATGTGAACCGGTATCGTTCCCAAAACGATTCATTCATCGTGTCACCGCTACATCATCAAGCGGCGTGTCAACCATCCGAACGAACGCTTCGTCCGGGTCGGTCGTTCCAGACTCGTCGAGCCAGTCTTGGAAGTCCCCTTCATACAAAACGCGTCCACCATGCAGGAAGATGACATGGGCATCAAGTTGAACCAAGTCATGTAACTGATGTGTCGAGATGAGACATGTCTTGCCCTCATCGACGAGTCGTTGCAGGCGGCGCATGATTTGAATGCGTGACGCCGGGTCGACCCCGCTCGTCGGCTCATCAAATAAATAGAGAGAACGTTTGATTGAAGATAAGAGCGTCACGAAGAGCCATTTCTTCTCCCCGACCGACATCTTCCCGAGCTTCATCGTCCATAGATGTTCGAACAGTTCTTGTTCGCGAGAAGTTGAAAGGTTATTCATATACGATTCGAGTTTCTTGAAGTCGGGACGTTGCGACAGACGTCCGATGAAATAGGCGAAGTCTTTCCCCGTCAACTCATGATGGTTGTACATGAGTTGCGTCAAATAGAGCATGTCCGTCGTTGGAACGAGTTCGAGTGATGTCTTGTCGACCGGAAGTGCCCCGGTCATACAATCAAACAGGGTCGTCTTCCCAGCACCATTTTGTCCAATCAAAACGTTCAGTTTATTCGATTGCAGTGTGAACGAGACATCATCGAGAACAGGACGTGCCGCTTTCGGATAGAGATAAGTGAGTTGGTTTACGTGCATAAGAACCTCCTAGCGTGTGATGAGTGAGACGAGACTGAAGCGTTTCAACGCAATCGCACCAATGATGAAGTAACCAAGTATGGAAAGGAATGTCGCCCATACTCCGAACGAGAGCTCGACTTGAGTCGTCAGATGCAGCAACCCGAGCGCGAATTCGTGAAGCGCGTAGAACGGGTTGAGGAAGCTGAACCATTGATCAGGTGACTTGATTGCCAGTAAAAAGAGTGGGAACATCAGTATGTTCGCGAACGTCCCGAGACTCGATACTTTCACTGGAAGTGTCGTGATGGCGACACTGGCAACCGCGAACGGGATACTGCCAATCAATACGAGTAGAGACGTTGCAATCAACTTGAACGAGAAGAACCCGTGAACGAGCGTAACGACCGTTGTGAATAAAGTTAAGCTGATGGAGGCGAATAGAAGTTGCGCCAAGATGACGGCGATGACATATGTCAGTTTGTTGCCGGAAATCATCACGTACGTCTTCATCAGTCCGTATTCGCGCATGCGAGCGAGCTCCATGCCGACACCGTTCACATATGTAGCAAGAATAATATACACCCAGAAATAAGAGAGCCCTGGGTAGTATTCCACTGTCGTTGCTTGGCGAATATCTGAAAATGACTGCGTCAAGGCGATAACGAGTGGGATTACGAATGTCCAAATGAATGGAACTTTATCCGTGACGACAACTTTGGCATACATAAAGAAATAACTTGTGATTTGATGCATCCTGTTCCTCCGCTTGTCTATTTGATTGTTTGTATCGTAGCACAATATACGGAAGGTTATTGGAAAAAGTTTCAAAAAATAATCCCTCATATCGAATGAGGGATGAAAGAAAATCATTTCACTTTGTCACGTTTCGCAATCTTGTCGCTCACTTGCTGACCGCTCAACGTCACCATCGGCATACCGCCACCTGGGTTGACGGTCCCGCCGACGAAGTAGAGGTTGTGGTAAAGTTCACTCTGTTTCTTATGTTTGAAGCCGCCATTCCGATTCTTGTCGGCGACCGTTCCATAAATGGCACCTCGGTCCGATCCATACGTCCGCTCGATATCATGGGGCGTCCATACATCACGTGTCACCGTATGTTCACGTAAACCATCGAGACCCATTCGTTCCAATTTGTCGAGTACACGTTCTTCAAAAGCGGCGTACTCTTCTTCCGTGAACGGCACATCCTGGATATACGGGATGTGTGGCAAGATTTTGATGTTCTCGTGTCCTGGTGGCGCTTGGGTCGGGTCGGTCTTGTTGACGTTGACGAGGTAAATCGTCGGGTCGTCCGGAAGTTCATGTTTCTCAAAGATTTTATCCATTTGTTCATGTAGGTTCTCAGAGAAGAAGAAATTATGATGTGCCAGTTGTGGATAGGCTTTTTTCACCCCGAGATGGAGGACGAATCCGGAACTCGCCGGTTCGTATTTATCGACGAGTTTGTCGACATACTGTTTGTCCGCGTCGACCATCTTCTGATAGAACGGGATGACTTCCATGTTCGAGACAAAATAATCAGCGGAACGGAGACGTCCGTCCTCGAGCTCGATGGCGGTCACTTTCTCATTCACCGTATGGGCACGAACCACGCCTTCTCCGGTATGTAGCTTCACACCGATTTCTTCGGCGAGCTTCGTCAAGCCTTCCGCGAGCTTATGGGTCCCGCCTTCGACATACCAACAGCCTTGGGCATATTGCATGTAAATCATCATGTTTAAGACGGCTGGTGCGTTATACGGAGACGACCCGACATATTTGACGTAATACGACAGCATGTCTCGAAGATGTGGGTTGCTGATCCGTTTCTTGATGGCGCTATACATCGTCGACGTCAAATCGAATCCGAATAGGGTCGGGAAGATGCCCGTTTTCATGACGGCTTCTAATGGGGATTCAAACCCTTCGGCCAAGTATCCCTTCTCGGTCGTCTTATAGATGCGCGCTGCGTAATTCAACAGTTCACGATATTCTTGCATGTCTTTTCGAGAGAGGGAAGGGTTTGCCCGCTGCATCTGTTCGAGGTCATGGTAAAGGTCGAGGACGGTATCGTCCGGGAAGAACGAGCGCCATTCGAGCTCAAGTCGTTTGATGGATACATAGTCTTCCATCCGTTTCCCGCTTCCACGGAACAGTTTGTCGAAGATGTGAGGCATCGTTAAAATCGAGGGTCCGAGGTCGAAACCGAATCCGTCTTGTTCGAGCCGATTCACTTTCCCGCCGATGTGGTCGTTCTTTTCGTAGAGTGAGACGTCGTAACCTTTTTGAGCGAGTGAGATGGCCGCTGACAAGCCGCCGAGCCCTCCGCCGATGACGATGACCGACTTTTCCACTGATGGCATATATTCGCCGCCTTTCCGAAGTGTTATTTTCAAAAAACAGAATGAGTGCTATCTCTTCTATTCCCGTTTCCAAATGAAACGAACATGCTTTTACGGATTTGCCACATCCACAAAGATGTCATCCCTGAACCGACAAAAGTTTTGTATAGTAAGGGAACAGAGACTGAACGAAAGTAGGAATCTAAGATGATCGTAAAAACAATCACGCTTCACTTTGCAAACGGGGATGAAATCACCATCCCGTTTGATGATATCGAATCGTGTCGGATGCATGATATTCAAGACGGGATGCGTGTTGCCGCGGATGGACAATTGATCAAAGAAAAAGTGATGCATGGACTCGACCTCGTATTGAAGGATTCGGCGAATCAATTGGAATGGGCTGGCGAGGGTGGACCGTTTGACCGCATCCTGGGTATGTCGGATTTACAACATCTCGCCTTCGAGTTTGAAGGGATGCGAGGAAAGTCATACCGCATCGCCTGGCATGATTTGGAGGCGGTACAGAACACGTACCAGACGACAACTGAAGAAAATGGGAACTTGCACGTGCACGTTCGAGTCACATAAGTGAACGCCTCTCGCGACAAACGAGGGGCGTTTATAATTTGTTTACAACTTGTGTTTATCCTTAACGTATCAACAATAAGGAGGAACACAGGATGAACAAAAAAGTGAAATGGGGCATGGGGATTGGTGTGCTCGCCCTTACATTAGTAGCTGGAGTCTTCTTGATGCCGGATACAACTGAATATAAAACGGAAGCAGTATCGATTAAGACGATTGAAAATCGTTACACGTTTGCGGGGCAGGTCACGGCAGTCGGGGATGAGACGACAGGTCGATTCATGGTTGATGAGCGAGATATTGGAAAAGTGAATGAAGGGGATGCGTTGACGATTTATGTGACGGCGCTCGATGCAGAGATTGACGGAACCATCGACGTCATCGCAGAGGAAGCAGAACCGATGACGACACCAGGCGCATCCGCTCGCTATGCGATGACGGTGACCCTCCCTGAGACGGATAATTTACGGAATGGGATGACGTTAGAAGGAAGTTTAGTCGTCGAGCGCGCGGAAGATGCAGAGACCTTGTCGCTCGACAGCATCACGTTTGAGGATGAGGACGCATACGTCTATGTGCAAGGAGACGAAGGCCCGGTGAAACGACAGGTCGAGCTAGGATTGACAGACGGGAGCCGAGTCGAGATCAAAGATGGATTAGACGAGACCGAAGTACTCTTACTCGATGAGACGACGAGTGGCGGGTTGATGCCTCCACGAATCGGAGGTGGGCAATGATGACGACGCTCATCTCGGTCGAACAATTGACCAAATCGTATGGGGAGGGTGACAATCGGCAGACCGTATTACGAGGAATCGATTTAGAGGTGAAAGAAGGAGAGTTCGTCGCCATTTTGGGACCGTCCGGCTCTGGCAAGTCGACACTCATGAACATCCTTGGTTGTCTCGATGGTTATTCGAGCGGTCGTTACCGGTTTGGGAACAAAGATGTGACCGGATTGTCCGAAACGGAGCTTTCTCTTTTTCGGAACGAACGCATCGGATTTATCTTTCAGCAATTCAATCTACTTCCTCGGTTGAGTGCTCGAGAGAACGTGGAACTTCCGCTCATTTATCAACGATCTTCAAAAGCGGAAAGACAGGAACGAACTCGAAAGATGTTAGCGCGTGTCGGATTAGGCGATAAGATGGACCACTTTCCAAATCAGTTATCAGGTGGTCAGCAGCAACGTGTCGCCATCGCTCGGGCGCTCGTGACGAATCCATCGCTTCTTCTCGCGGATGAGCCGACGGGCGCGTTAGATCAAACGAACGGTCGTCAAATTATGGCGCTCTTTCACGAGCTACATGCGGAAGGAAAGACAATTATCATGATCACCCATGATATCGATATCGCCAAAGAAGCGACTCGTATCGTACATGTGCGTGACGGGAAGATTGAAAAGGAGGAACGGGTGCGATGATTCGAGAAAATATACGCATGGCTTGGTTGACGGTCATCAGTCACAAGATGCGCTCCTTCTTGACGATTTTAGGGATTGTCATCGGGACGGCTTCGATTATTGCCTTGATGACGATCATTTCCGGTGTGACCGATTCCATTAACGATGAAGTCGCGACGTTTGGAGCTGATCGTATGACCGTTCAAATCGGAGAAGATGGGAAATCCGGTGTCAGTATGGCGGACATGGATCGGCTCGAAGCCATTGAGGGGGTCGCCTCAATCTCCCCGACATTGAGTCAAATGACCGATGTATATGTATCGGGGCAGACGGAACAGCAAACCATTCTTGGGAAAAGTGAAGCGTTCTTCAAAGACGATTCGGTTGTCGCAACCGGGCGCGGATTGACACCACTCGACGTTAATCAACAGACGCATGTCGCCTTGCTCGGAGAAACGATTGCGAAAGAGGCGTTTCCGACATCCTCTCCTCTCGGGGAAGAGATCTCTGTTGGTGGGATTCGTTACATCGTCGTTGGAACGCTTGCGCCATCATCGGAATTTTCCATGTCAACAGACGAGGCGATCGTCATCCCTGTGACGACTGCACTGACGCAGTTTCATCAAGGGACGATTGCCACGTTCGACTTATATACCGAATCGGGTGCATCAGCTGTCGTACAGGATGAAGTGACACAACAGCTGACGACCGCATTCAATGGACGTGACGCCTTCACAGTAACGAGTTTTGAGGATGCGCTCGCTTCCATCGATCAAATCAATGCGCTTCTCAGTATGCTCCTCGTTGGCATCGCTTCGATTTCTTTACTCGTCGGAGGCATCGGGATCATGAACATGATGCTCGTTTCGGTGACCGAACGAACAAGCGAGATCGGACTGCGTAAAGCACTCGGTGCGACGCCTGGTAAGATTCGACAACAATTCTTGTTTGAGTCCGTCCTGCTTTCGATGCTCGGAGGGCTCGTCGGTGTCTTATTTGGTGGACTGCTCGCCTTTGGACTGACGCTCGTCATGGGCGTACCGTTTACATTGGCAAGTTCAACCGTCGGATTGGCACTCGGTTTCTCTGTCATCATCGGAGTCATATTCGGCTACATCCCAGCCCGGAAAGCCTCGAACTTGCAACCGATTGAAGCGTTGCGAAACGTATAAGCCATTAGAAAGAAGGGGAAACAGATGGTCACCATTTTACTCGCAGAAGATGATGGGGCGCTCGGCGGTTTATTAGTCGATTATTTGACGGTGGCCGGTTATCGTGTCCTTCATGCAAAAGATGGAGAAGAAGCACTCGATTGGCTCGACCGTGAGCCAATCGATTTGCTCATTACCGACGTGATGATGCCACGGTTGGATGGACGTGAACTGACGGGACAATTACGTGACGCCGGGTATACGCTCCCGGTGCTTATGCTGACGGCCCTCGATGCGATGAATGACAAAAAGAGAGGGTTTCATGCCGGAGCGGATGACTATGTCGTGAAACCGATCGATCTCGAAGAACTCGAATTACGAATTGAGGCATTGTTACGACGAGCGCGCATTCATCACAGTCATCAGATTCAGTTGAACGACTGCGTACTCGATGAGACGACGATGACGTTACAAACGACTTCTGAGACGATCGAACTCCCTCGCAAAGAGTTTGAACTCCTCTATTTTTTGGCGACGCATTTGAATCAAGTCTTCACCCGGCAACAACTGTTAGACCGGATTTGGGGATATGAGACGGAGAGTGAGACCCGAACGGTCGACGTCCATATTAATCGACTGCGTGCGCGTCTCAAGCCGATTGATGCATTTCAGATCAGTACGGTGTGGGGACTCGGTTATCGATTGGAGCTGAAAAGATGAAACGATTTATTAGTACCATCTACGGACGATTTTTAATGATTTTCTTCGGACTCTTGTTGATTCCAATCCTCTTGACGTTCACGATTTTTTTGACCTTTCAGTTCAATGCACTGAAGACACAAGTCGAAGAAATGTTGGTAGACCGGGCCGACAGCATGCAGATGGCCTCACAAGATTACGGTCTAGCGTCTGATGCGGTCTTGGACCTCTTTGATGACGCGACACTGAATGCCCAGACGATGCGTTATGACCGTGCGGAATGGAGCGTTTCGGAACGAGCGACATTAGAACGGGGTGAAGTGCTGTCACAGACGGACCGTCTTCCACAAGTCGCTTTTTTACTCGACGAGACCGTGGTCACGTTGTCTCCGAACGCAGACGAGAATCCGATTTCAATCTTCCGTGACGTGTCGTTACAGACCTTGTTCCTGACAGCACTCATTTCAAGTGTTCTCATTCTATTCGCAGTTCGACTGATGACACGACGCATCGATCGTGTCACGGATGCCGTCAACCGTGTGACCGCTGGAGACCTATCGGTGCGGATTCATGACGTAGCAACAGATGAGATTGGAATGCTCGCGAAGCAGTTCAATCAGATGACCGAGACGCTTGAAACGAATGAAACGAAGAATGAGGAATTGGCATCCGTTATGGCACATGAATTTAAGACGCCGGTCGCTTCGATTTTAGGGTATGCCACGTTGTTGAAACGGGGAGGACCTTTTGAAAAACAAAGTGAATATGTCACGAAGATTGAGCGTGAAGGGAAACGACTATCGCGCTTGTCACAAGACGTGCTCCGGCTGGCGAAATTAGACCACACGATTGTCGGTCTACATGCGACGGAACTGTCTCTCAGTGAGCAGATCCGGGAGGCAATCTTATCCTTAGATTCAGAGATGACACGCAAACGAATGAACCTAGATTTGACTATGGACGAAGTCGTGATGAAGGGTGATGCTACACTTCTTCAGCAAGTTTGGATCAATCTACTTCAAAATGCTGTCGAATATGCATATGAAGAAAGTACACTGCATCTTCTGGTGGAAGAGGATGCGACGCACATCACGTGTGAGATTCGAGACGAGGGAGAAGGCATGACACCTGAACAAGTGGACTGGGCGTTCGAACGCTTTTATCAGGCCGACACATCTCGTCATCGCAACGGTTCAGGACTAGGGCTAGCCATCGCTCGTCAAATCGTACAGTTACATGGTGGAGAGATTACATTATCGAGTGAGAAACAGATTGGGACAACGGCGAAGGTCGTCTTTCCAAAGGAGGACAGGTAAAGCACCTGTCCTTATTTTCGTAGATTCACACCGCCGGCAACGAGCGGTCCTTCATAGGTGATCGTATAGATAATCCGGGCGATGTCTTCCGCTGTCTCTTCCGAAGACGGATTGTTTAACCACTCATAGATGACGCCCATGTGAGCCGAAGAAAGATAGGCGACGAGATATGGAGGCGGGACCATCATCTTGTCCGGATCAAACAAGGTTACCGGGGAGCGCTGAAACAAGGCAGCCTGCATAAATTTTCGAAGTTTTGCCTGGAACGTCGGATCTCCATTTGGTCCGAGGAGCGGCTTCATGATGATTTGATTGTCTTCGATGAAGCGGATGAACGGGACGAGATAATGATACGAGTTATCAGTTCGCTCGTCTCCAAAGATGTGCGGGAGATGATGAATCAACTTCCGTTCAGCCTCTTCAAAGATCTCGTCGACGCATTTCTCCATCAACTCGAACTTATCCACATAGTGACTATAAAAGGTTCCCCGATTAATACCGGCCCGTTCAGTCAATTGCTTGACGGTGACGGCTTCAAATCCCTGTTCTTCAATGAGACTAAAGAAGGCATCTTTGATCAGCTTCTTCGTTCGGATGACGCGTAAGTCAGTTTGTTCCATATTATTTCTCCTTTTCCTCAACACATTCATTGCATCTGTCGGAAAACCGACACGATGACCGATATTGACGATTGTTGCCACCGTGAACGGGGACTATACTGAACATATAAACCAACACGGTGTCGATTATCTTGAGTATACACGAGGAGGCGCCGAAAAGGAGTGACAGAAATGAACATTCAACTGCAACACGTCGACAAGTCGTTCGGCGACCAACTCGCCATCGACAACATCGACTTCACCATCCCATCCGGAGAAATTTGCTGCTTGCTCGGACCATCTGGATCGGGGAAGACGACGCTCATCCGACTCATGATCGGCGCCCTCGCACCGGACAAAGGAAGTGTCCATATCGGCGAAACGAAGATGCCAAACATGGACATGCTCCAACAAATCGGATTTATGCCGCAGAACGATGGCTTGTACGAAGACTTGTCGGCCGAAGCGAACCTCGCCTTCTTCGGATCGATTTATAAGTTAGGGAAAAAGGCGCTCCAAGAACGCATCACCGAAGTGCTCAACCTTGTCGATTTAACGAACGACCGGCATAAGCTTGTCCGCAATTTTTCAGGCGGGATGAAGAAGCGTCTTTCCTTGGCCATTGCCATCCTGCATAAGCCCGATGTGTTGTTTCTTGATGAACCGACGGTCGGAATCGATCCGATTTTACGCCGACAGATTTGGGATCAGTTCCAAACGATTCGGGCGGAAGGGACGACCATCATCGTCTCGACGCACGTCATGGATGAAGTGCTCGAATGTGACCGGGCTGCGCTCGTCTATAATGGACGGTTGATCGCATATGACCATGTGCAAGATTTGCTTGACCAGACCGAGAACGGCCGCGTCGAAGAACTGTTCTTGATTGCCGGGAAAGAGGGGGTGGGTGACCATGCGTAACTTGGCGAAACGTGTCATCTTTCAGACGTTGAATGATAAACGAAGTGTCGCCTTGATTTTGATTGCGCCACTTCTCATTTTGACACTCGTCTACTTCTTACTCGGGGACTCCGACTACGTGCCGACCGTTGTCCTCGATGACAACGCACCAGAACAGCTCATCGATGCGTTTGAAGACGAGACGCTCGAAGTGGAACAGGCATCGTTCGATGATCCAAAAGTATATATCGAAGACAATGTACATGTCGATGCCGTGTTTGAAATGGGTCAGGAAGGAACGACCATCACGTTACGCGAACCTTCGACGAAGTCGTCGAAGGCGGTTGGTGAGATTCAAGATGCGTTGACGACGCTCAACCCTGCAGCTGAAATCGATACGTCATTCGTCTATGGTGAAGAAGGACAGTCGACGTTCGATTCGTTCGGCTTCGTCTTCCTATCCCTCTTCTCGTTCTTCTTCGTGTTCATCCTATCTGCGATGGCACTCGTCAAAGAACGGAGTGGGGGTACGCTCGAGCGACTGTTGATGACCCCGATCAAACGAGGACAGGTCATTTTAGGATATACACTCGGATACGGGACGTTTGCGGTCGTGCAGTCGATTTTCATCGTGCTCTATTCGATTTATGTGCTCGGCTTGTCTTCGCTCGGGAATATGGCGTGGGTCATGTTGACGATGCTACTCATGGCAGGGACCGCAGTACTCTTCGGGGCGACCATCTCGGTGTTTGCCCGATCGGAACTACAAGTCGTACAGATGATTCCGTTCACCATCATCCCGCAAGTATTCTTCTCAGGACTCATCCCGCTCGACTTGATTCCATACGGACTCGGGAACTTGAGTTACGTCATGCCAATCTTCTACGGAGCGACAGCAATCAAGGAAGTTATGGTGTACGGAAGTGGCTTTTCAGGCATCTGGATGTATTTACTCGGTCTGATTCTTTATGCAGGTGTCTTATATCTCTTAAACATGCGAGCGCTCGGGAAATACAGAGGACACTAAGTTAAAAGGACAACACCCAGTCTTGAAACTGTTGAAACGCCGGGATTTTATTGGCCAGTCCGATGACGAGAAACCAAGCACCGGTATAGAAGAAAGCAGAGATGGTCGTATAGAACGCATACGTACGAAGTTTGAGCGATGTGAACCCGGCGATGTAATGGAGCGGGTGCCGAAGGCCGGGAATAAAATAAGAAATCATAATGGTGCGTGCCCCGTATGTTTGATAGAGCGCCTCGGCTTTTTTAAGATAACGAGATTCGCGTTGTCGCACGGGTAGGATACGATGAAGCCCTTTCCCGATTAAATAGAACCAGCCGAACGTGAGCGTGAAGAGAATCCAGGTGGAGACAAATAAAAGCCAACTTGGGACAAAATCATCCGCGACCGTCAGATGGGTGATCATTAAGACGTCGTCAGATAATGGGGTAAACATGATGCCGATGGCGAGCATGGCATAATGTATGATCATTTCCATAATAAATTCACTCCTTACCTTGTCTAGTATTCACTCGCAAGCGTAAGGAGTTTTTAGTATTCTCTTAAGAAATCTTAAGAAGTTGGAAAGGAAGTGCCGTTACTGAGTTTGTTACACTCATTAATAGAGGAAATGAATGTAGTTTACTAGTGAAAAACGAGGAGGAAAGAGATGCGTTCACAACCCGTCATCTGTATCGCTGACGACGATGAAGCGATTCGAGAATTACTTGCTATCTATTTAAAAAATGAAGGATATGCACTCCGATTTGCGAAAAATGGACAAGAAGTACTCGACCTCGCGTCGACCGAAACGATCGATTTGCTCATTCTAGATTTGATGATGCCTGTCATGGGTGGAATTGAAGCTTGTATTGAGATTCGAAAGACGCAGTTTATGCCGATTTTGATGCTCACAGCCAAAACGAGCGACTTGGATTTGATGCAAGGCATTTCCGTTGGAGCGGACGACTACATTAAAAAACCGTTTAACCCACTTGAAGTGACGCTGCGTGTCAAATCGTTACTCAGACGATATCGTGATTATGGGTCAGACCGAGCAGACCTCACGAGTACACTCGTCTTTGAAAATGTGACACTTGATTTACAGACGCGACAATGTCGAAAGGATGAGATGTTGATTCGACTTACACCGAAAGAGTTTGATATTCTCGCCTATTTTATGCGTCATCCAAATCAAGTCCTAACAGTCGAACAGATTTACGAGGCGGTGTGGGGTGAGGCAGCATTTGAGGTCGACAACACAGTGATGGTCCACATCACAAAAATCCGAGAAAAGTTAGAAGACACACCACGAAAACCGACCATTATCAAGACGGTGTGGGGCGTGGGGTATCGATTATGAGACGGAGACAATGGGATCGCTTGCTAGTGAAGTTGATTGGTATCATTTTAGTCAATGCATTGATTGCGACGATTGCTTTTTTAATCATGGGCTATTCGATCAGTTTATACTACATTGAGAACGAAACAACACCAGATCCGCTGACGTCCAATCTTATGTTTTTAGGGGTGACGTTCATTGTTATTTTGATCTTTATTATTGGATTTTCACTGATGATGCGGAAAACACTTCGAAAAATCACGTATTTATCGAGTGAGATTGAACAGATTGCAAACGGTGACCTCGGTCGAACTGTCAAAGTGGAGGGTCGAGACGAAATCGCGTCGCTTGGAGAGAGTGTGAATCGGATGTCAGCTCAATTAAGTGAATTATTTGAGAAGGAACGGGCGCATGAAGAAGAACGGAACCAACTATTCTCCAACCTGTCGCACGATTTGCGGACACCGCTCACGAGCATCAAAGGCTATACGCAACTCCTGCAAATGAATCGGGAACTGACGCTTGCAGAAAAAGATCATTTTCGTATTCTAAATGAAAAAACGGATCAGCTTGAACATTTGCTAGATCAGCTGATGAACGTAAACCGACTCTATGCCCCACATATGCAACTAAAGAAACAGAGACTCAACCTGAGTCTATTGACGACGCAACTTATCCACGAGATGGAGCCGTTGTTTAATGAGCGAGGACTTCATTTACAGACTTCAATCAGACCAGATATATGGATGGAAGCGGATCAAGAACAGCTTATTCGCGCTTTTGAGAACCTTTTATCGAACGCATGGAAATATGCGGAGCAACCGAGTCCGATTCACATTGATCTCCAGACCAGGGAGGATATGCTTGAGTGGTCCATCTCGAATGCGACAACGACTGAAACGATTGAGTCCATTCCTCATCTGTTTGATCGCACATATCGTGTCGATTCCTCGAGAGGGGTCACGCCAGGTGATGGGTTGGGTCTATCGATTGCCCGCCAAATCATTTTATTGCATGGTGGACGGTTGACGGCCGCACCGCTAGAGGGTCAGGTTATTTGTTTTCGGGTATCGTTACCGATGGAATGAGATATCCCATTAAGATTGTATCGAAGTGCTGTCCATCAATAAGCTTATCGTCCCGTAATCGGCCCTCGACTTCGAAGCCGTAGCGCTCATAGAGTGCTATGGCTTTTTTATTTGTTTCAATGACACTTAAAGTGACTTTATGAAGGCCTTCCGTTCGCGCCCAATCGAGAACATATCGTAAAATAGCTGAACCTAAACCGAGTTCCCAATGCGCTTGCAGAATTCCAACTCCAAATTCGACAGTGTGGGATTTTCGAGCGAGCACACTACCTTCGCAGCGGGCAAACCCGACAATTTCCCCATCGACTTCTGCTATAAGAAATAGTCGATTCATGGTATTCAAATCAGAATCGATTAGAAATTGAATGGCCTCCTCACTCAATACACCTTCTCCAGGTTCGCGGTCTAAATAGTCCGTCTCTTGATCGATTTGCAGACGAATGAAAGCGAGGGATTTCGCGTCGTCTTGTGAGGCTTGACGAATGGTACAGTGTTGTTCGTTTCGTATGTATAAAATAGGGTTCATGATATCCTCCTTTGTAATATCGGTCATAAAAAAAGCACTCGGACCATTGTCCGAAATGCTCATTAGCGTTTGAGTAACAACATCACGCCGGTCACGAATAATGCGATTCCGCTCGCGAGTCTAACTTGTTTGCACGTCACGTTCTTTCACCCCTACATTTCTTATCTGTTTGCTTTAGCGACACGTTTTGGTATTTTCGACATTTCTTGATAAATCGAAAGAATCTCGGTCCCGTAATTTCCTTTCGGCTGCATGGCCCACTTTTGGTGAAGAGATGGCCACGTCGTTGCAGAGCCTCGCTTGACGAGATGGAAGCGTGGGTCGACTTGTTTCGTATTCAGTGCATCGTGTGAGGCGTATGCCTTTAGATGCTGAACTTGAGCAGTCACGCCTTGATGCGGTGAACGGAAATAGTGACCTTTTACGCCATTCCCAGTCGTCCCGATTCCGGAATAGTTATGTTGTTCAGGGAGTACATCGCCACCATATCGAAAGTAGCCTGTCTCTTTCAGTGCTTGAGCGAACGCGACATCCCCACGAACACCTTCCTTAGCGCCGATGATGACGAAGAGGTTCGCCAAGTCTTCGACCGACGTTTGTACTAGCCGGACATCACGAGGATTCTTCTTTTTTACGTAATCCGCCATTTGTTGCGGAGTCAAAGCCGATACTCCCATAATAGCACGATTCTGCTTCTTCGGGGCCGCCTCAACGATTGATCCAGTCGAGAGAAAAGAAGATGTGATCAGAAGAAATACAATCACCAAGCTAAACACTTTTTTCATCATATGTACCCTCCTAAACGAATCATATCCATTGAGAAATAATACCATATTAGGATTAAATTTTAATTTCAGATTTATTTATGAAGGAAATGAGAAATTAAAAAAAGCCGCTCTGAATTCAACATTCAAAGCGGCTTCTCAACATTTAATTTGCTTGTTTCAATTCTTCAACAGTCTCTACTTGATCATCGAACTTCCGCACATCCACTCGTTTTACGAAGAACGCAAGGACGAGCGCCAAGAGGTTCATCCCAAGTGCGACATAAAATGAATATTGAATCCCAGATAAGAGGGCTTGCTGAGTGATGGCACCCATCGAACTCTCTGTGAGTGTCGCAGGATCGACTCCTGTCATCAATGATTCAGCCTCCGTACGTGTCACCGAGTTCATGATGGTGACGAGGACTGCCGTACCAATCGCGCCAGATACTTGTTGGGCCGTGTTGTTGATGGCCGTTCCGTGTGGATTGAGGCGAGTCGGTAACTGGTTAAGTCCATTAGTCATAATCGGCATCATAACCATCGACATCCCAAACATACGCAACGTGTACGTTAAGACGATGTACGTGTAGGTCGAATCGAGTTGGACGTTTGCGAGCATATATGTTGATACCGCGGTGATTGTCAGACCGGTAAGTGCCAATAATTTTGGCCCGAATCGGTCAAACAGTTTACCCGTGATCGGTGACATGATTCCCATGATGATCGCACCAGGGAGAAGCATGAGCCCTGAATCGAGTGGTGAGATGCCACGTACGCTTTGGACGTAAGCCGGTGTCAAAATCATACCGGAGAACATTGCGACCGCGTTGACCATCGCAATGACTGACGCGAGTGCGAACATCGGATGTTTGTAAGCACGCAAGTCGAGCAATGGTTTTTCCATATGAAGCTGGCGGTAGATGAAGGCGATCAACGAAATTGCACCGACAATCATCGTCGCCAAGACGATTGGATTATCCCAGCCGTCCGAACTTGCTGAACTGACACCGTATAAAATCCCACCAAATCCGAGTGTCGATAAGACGAGCGACAAGTAATCCAGTGACTGGTCTTTGTTTTGGACCATGACGTTCTCTGCTTTCCAAACAGCGAGCGCGAGACCGATGATCGCGAGCGGTAAAATCATTTCGAATAAGACGCGCCAGTCATAGTACTCGACGATATAACCGGAAAGTGTCGGTCCAATCGCAGGTGCCGAGATCATGACAAGTCCGAAAATCCCCATCGCCATCCCCCGTTTTTCACGCGGGAAGCTGACGAGCATGACGTTCATTAAGAGTGGTCCCATTGTTGAGGCACCGATGGCTTGAATCATTCGACCAGTCAACAACCAGCCGAAGCTCGGCGAGAAGGCCGCGATAGCCGTACCGATGGCGAAGATGCTCATCGACGTAATGAACAAGCTGCGGTTTGAAAAGCGAGTGATCAAATAGGCGGATGCCGGGACGAGCACACCCGTCACGAGCATAAAGCCTGTCGCGAGCCATTGAACGGTCGAGTAGTCTGCAATCTCGAGGTCGACCATGATCGATGGGAGCGCGACGTTGAGTAATGAGTTGTTTAAAAATGCGATGAATGCACCCGCAAAGAGCACCGCCAACATGACGTAAGGCGGTTTCTTTTGGAATTCTGGTTTCATATGGATGGCTCCTTTATTTTCTAAATAGTTATGTGTTGGTAAGTGTCGATGAAATGATTTTATACCCGTTGTATAAATAAAGCAACCATTTTGTACTATTAGTCTAAAAAGGTTTTCGGTGCTATAGTAAAGGTACAAACTAGACAGAACGGAGTTACGAAAATATGAAAGAGAAAAAGAGAAAAGTTGCCGATATTGCCATGTCTCTCTTCATCGAAAATGGGGTACAGCACACATCGGTGCAAGAGATCATCGACCGCGCTAATATCTCCAAAGGGACGTTTTATAATTACTTCTCATCGAAGACGGATTGTGTCGCTAGTATCCTCGAGAACTTACGATATGATGCAGGGCAACGCCGAATCGAAATGCAGATGGGGCGGGATAAGCGAGATCGTGACGTCTTCATCGAACAGATTTCGATATTGATTCAATTGAACGAAGAGCGGAACTTGCACGCGTTATTTGAATCGATCATGTCGTCGAACGAGAATGAATTGAAGAAGCTTGTACTCCAACATCGCATTTATGAAATCGAGTGGATTGCGATGCGTTTGACGGAAATCATCGGAGAGTCCGTCAGACCGTATTCGATGGAATTGACGGTGCTCTTCAACGGAATGTTGCAACATATCTTGTTTACGAACCGCATCACGAATGCTGCCTACTCTCCTCAAAAAGTCGTCCGAAGCTTATACACGTATGTCGAATTGATTGCCGCTCGGATGATGGAGACAGGAGAGCACGTCTTGAACCCGGTCACGGTCGATCAAATGCGTGGGACGACAGATAAACATCTCATAACAATCGAAGAATTGATCGAGATGGCTGCTCGCATCGAAGAGCATGTCGACATGACGGAAGAACAGCGAGATTTGTTCGATGCGATTTCGTTCGAACTTAAACAAGAGCGTCTCCGGAAAATCGTGTTAGAGCAATTGTTAAAGCCATTCCAACGGCTATTTAAAGGCGTGACAGGCGAGACAGAAGTACAAAAGTTCACGAATCTCGTGTGGTTGTATACGCGGACACATTAAGGACAAAAATTTCCCGATACAGTAATATAGAAGAAACAAGGAATGGAAAAAAGAATCAAAAAGTTTCCTCGAAAAAGAATTGATTCCTACAAATCCATACGCTACAATCAAATTACCGAAAGCGCTTTCGGGAAGAGGAGAATGACATGGGTACGATTTATGATTTAGCCAAAAAAACAGGATTCTCAATCACGACAGTGTCCAAAGCGTTGAACAATTATAAAGACGTGAGTGACAAGACGAGAGCGAAGATTCTTCAAGCCGCTGCTGAGATGGACTACTTGCCGAACGCACATGCCCAGTCGTTATCGACGAAAAAATCATGGGCGATCGGGGTCATGTTCTCAGAGGCGAACGAAGTCGGGATGAAGCACCCGTTCTTCAACGGAATCATCGAAAGTTTTCGTCACGCGACAGAGGAGCAGGGCTACGATTTAATCTTTGCCTCGCGGAATCTACGCAATCGTGACATGAGTTACCTCGAACACTTTAAACACCGTGCGGTCGACGGGATCGTCGTCATCTGCTCGGACCGAATGGATGAGCAAGTTCAAGAGCTCATGCGAAGCGACATCCCAATCGTCGTCGTCGATATGGACAGCGCCAACTGTAGCGTCGTTTATTCCGATAATATCGAAGGGGCGCGTCTCGCCGTGAATTATCTCTATGAACTCGGCCACCAAAAAATTGCCCACATCGCTGGGGATGAAACGATTGACGCTGGAGCGGCACGAATCAAAGGATATGAACTTGCGATGCAAGAGCTGGACCTTCCGATTCGACCAGGCTACCTCGTCAACGCCGGTTTCTTCTCGGTTGAGGAAGGGAAACAAGCGATGGAACAATTGCTTGAACTAGCCGATCAACCGACTGCAGTCTTTGTGGCCGGGGATCAAATGGCAATCGGTGTCATCGAAGCCATTCACGAGCACGGTCTTCATGTCCCAAATGACATCTCTGTCATCGGATATGATGACATTGAAATGATTCAATACATCACGCCGAAACTGACCACGATTCGCCAAGATACGGACGAAATCGGAGAAGCGGCAGCAGAACTTTTACTTGAACAAATGACCGCGAAAGAGCGACTCACTGAACGTCGCGTCATTCCGGTACGCTTAGTCGAACGGGCATCCTGTGCACCGGTCAAACAGTGATTTATAGCCAATGATGTTTCGAAGTCGCTCTCTTTTCTTCAGTGGATGGAGAGGGGAGCGCGATTTCGAAAGTCATTTTTGAAAGAAATCGAAACCGCTTTCGATATTTTATTTCGATCGTAACGAAAGCGCTTTCGATAATTTTAAACCTCTTTTTGCAAGCGCTTTCTACTATTACTTATAAAAAGGATGGGAACAACACATGCGTAAATTAGTCAGCTTACTTACACTCGGAGCACTTTCAGTTGGCGTCTTGAGCGGTTGCTCAGACAGCGAAGGCGGAGCTTCTGAATCAAAAGATGACGTCTTAAAAGTTTGGTCATTTACGGACGAATTAAAAGAACCAATTAAAACATATGAAGAGAAGAACGGTGTCAAAGTTGAATTGACTATCGTCCCGATCGCGGACTATCCAACGAAATTGAAGCCAGCACTTGAGAGTGGCGTCGGCGCACCGGACGTCTTCACGGGAGAAATCGCATTCCTTAAACAATGGGTTGATGCAGGTTATTGGGAAAACCTTTCGGACGAGCCATACAGTGTCGAAGAAATCGCAGACAACTACGTCCCGTACGTGTTTGACCTCGGGAAAGATAAAGATGGAAACGTTCGCGCTCTTTCATGGCAAACGACACCAGGTGGCGTTTACTACAAACGTAGCTTAGCAAAAGAAGTACTTGGTACAGACGACCCGACTGAAATCGGTGAAATGATGAGCTCGATGGACGGTGTCTTCGAAGTTGCTGAGAAGATGAAACAAAAAGGATACAAGATGTTCCCGGACGAAGGTGCGATCCGTTGGTTCTCACAAGGAGCAAACCCAGAAGCGTGGGTCAACGATAAAAACGAACTCGTCTTGACAGAAGATAAGATCAACTACATGGACTATGCGAAAGAACTTCGTGAGAAGCAATACACTGCGCTCGCACCAGAATGGTCACCATCATGGTTCGAAGGAATGGATAAGCCAATCAAAGTGAAAGAGAACGGAAAAGAGACAGAGACACAAGTCTTCTCATACGTCCTCCCAACATGGGGTCTCCACTCTGTATTAAAAGAGAACGCGAAAAAGTCTGCAGGTGACTGGGCTGTCACAAGCGGACCAAGCCCATACTTCTGGGGCGGTACATGGCTCGGAGTCTATGAAGGATCGAAAAACAAAGAAGCCGCTTACGACTTCGTAAAACTCATGACACAGGATGAAGAATTCTTGACAGAGTGGGCACAAGAGACAGGCGATGTACTTGCGTTCAACCCGGTCACAGACAAGATCAAAGACGACTTCAGCGATGAGTTCCTCGGCGGACAAAACAACTATGAGTTCTTCCTCGATGAAGCAGATGAAATCACACCAGGTATCGTCACGAAATACGACCAACAGCTCGATACACTTTATGGTGCATCTGTCCTTCAGTATGTAGAAGGGAAAAAGTCAAAAGAAGAAGCGATTGAAGAGTTCAAAAAACAAGCGAAGAACGCTTACCCAGACATCGTTGTAGACTGACGATGACCAACACGAGGGGGGAGCTCCCCCCTCGGTTCTTATGGAAGGAGAAATACACGTGAAAAAACTAGATCGTTACGGCTATCTGTTCATCGCCCCGTTCTGGGTCGTCTTCTTGACATTCAGCATCTATCCGGTCCTCTTAACGCTTTATTATAGCTTCACGAACTATACGGGGAGCCCGGGTGAAGAGGTCGTCGGGTTTGCGAACTACACACGGTTGTTGACGGATACGTACTTTATCGAGGCGTTTTTCAACACCATCAAAATTTGGGGAATTAACTTCGTCTTGCAGATTGGATTGGCGCTTCTCTTGGCACTCATCTTCTCTGATCTTCGTTTGAAGTTAAAAGGACTCTCGTTCTTCCGCTCGTTCTTCTATCTTCCAAACTTGATCACAATCAGCTCGGTCGCGCTCTTGTTCGGTATTTTGCTCGACTGGCAGCACGGTTCACTCAACATGGTGTTGATGAAAATCGGCTTGATTTCGGATCCAATCAACTGGTTGGCAGAACCGGTGACGGCACAGTTATCCGTTTCACTCATTTTGACATGGATGTGGTTCGGTCACTCCTTCATCATCGTCATGGCGGGTGTATCAGGAATCTCGACAGATTACTTCGAAGCCGCTCACATCGACGGTGCAAACCGTTGGCAGATGTTTACGAAAGTGACATTGCCGCTCTTAAAACCAATTCTTCTCTACATCATGATCACATCACTCATCGGTGGACTTCAATTGTTCGACCTTCCGATGTTGATCACCGATGGAATCGGTTCACCAGACGGTTCATTGAACACGATGGTGCTTTACTTGTACAACCAAGCCTTCAAGTACAACAACTATGGCTATGCGTCAGCGGTCGCTTACGGCCTATTCTTGATCACGCTGATCTTCTCGGCGGTCGTCTTCAAGGGTATGTTCCGCAAAGAGCGCGCGACACAGAAGGGGGCGTAAGCAATGGAACAAAATGCGGAATCACGGCGAATGCTTCCAGATAGCGAAGCGCAGCCGAAACGGAAAGAGGAGCGTCCGCTTAAAGTGGCGCCGCCTTCTAAGAAAACAACGAATAAGCGATTCGCACGAGGTTTGATTTATACAGGGCTCATCCTTCTCGCGATCATCTGTTTCATTCCGTTCTTGATGATGATTGTCAACGCGACACGGACGAATGGAGAAATTATGGCTGGGTTCTCACTTCTTCCGGGGACGGCGCTCGCAGACAACTATGCGACGCTCAGCGAATACATTAACATTTGGAACGGCTTCAAGAACAGCTTGATCATCTCTGTATCGGTGACGGTCTTGTCTGGTTACTTCTCAGCCCTAACGGCTTACGGCTTTACGTTCTATAACTTTAGAGGGAAAAATGCGATGTTCATCTTCATGCTTGTCATGATGATGGTGCCAGCGCAACTCGGACTCATTGGATTCTATGAGATCTCAAAAACGCTCGGTATTTTGGACACGTTCATTCCATTGATTGTCCCGGCGATTGCAACACCGTTCACCGTCTTCTTCATCCGTCAATATACGCAAGCGACACTTCACATCAGTTTGATTGAAGCGGCACGGATTGACGGTGCGAGCGAGCTACGTATTTTCCACACAATTGCACTTCCAATGATGATGCCAGCGATTGCAACGATGTCGATTTTCACGTTCATCGGCTCATGGAACAACTACTTAATGCCACTTGTCCTCTTGTTCTCGCCTGAGAAATACACGTTGCCTGTTTTGATGGGCTTCTTGAAAGGATCACAAGTCGCAGAGAACCTTGGTTCGCTTTACCTGGGCATCGCGATCTCGGTCGTACCGATCATGATTGCCTTCTTGTTCCTCTCGAAGTACATCGTCAGCAGTATTTCGGCAGGTGCTGTCAAAGAATAAATATAGAGAAAAGAGGAAAACACTATGCATTTTAAGAAAGACTTCGTATTCGGGACAGCCACGTCCTCGTACCAAATTGAAGGCGCATATAACGAAGGAGGCCGTACTCCTTCCATCTGGGATATGTTCTGTGACATCGACGGGCGCGTGTTTGAAAAGCATAACGGCGATGTCGCATGTGACCACTACCATCGTTACGAGGAAGACATCCAGCACATCAAAAAGTTAGGTGTCGACACGTATCGATTCTCCATCGCGTGGCCACGCATCTTCCCTGCCAAGGGAGAGTACAACCCAGAAGGAATGGCGTTCTACAAAAACTTGGCGCTGCGTCTCCGTGAAGAAGGAATCAAACCAGCCGTCACGATTTATCACTGGGACCTTCCGATGTGGGCTCACGAAGAAGGTGGCTGGGTCAACCGTGAATCGGTCGACTGGTTCCTCGATTATGCGAAAGTCTGTTTTGAAGAGCTCGATGACATCGTCGACTCTTGGATCACCCACAATGAGCCTTGGTGTGCCGGCTTCCTCGGCTACCACGTCGGTGTTCACGCACCGGGTCATCGTGACATGAACGAAGCGGTGCGCGCCGTGCACCACATGTTGTTATCGCACGGAAAAGCGGTCGAGTTGTTGAAGCGAGAGATGACGTCCACGACCCCGATCGGCATCACTCTCAACTTGTCACCGATGTACGCGAAGACGGATTCTGCGAATGACCGTCTTGCGATGAACAATGCCGACGGGTATTCGAATCGCTGGTTCCTAGACCCGGTCTTCAAAGGTGAGTATCCGGTCGACATGATGAACTTGTTCTCCAAATATGTGCATAACTTCGATTTCATCCAACCGGGTGATATGGAGACGATTTCGACATCTTGTGATTTCTTCGGCATCAACTTCTATAGCCGTGGCATTGTCGAGTTCAACGCAGCAAATGATTTCTTGAAGGCAGACGCTTACTCGGACTACGAGAAGACGGGCATGGGCTGGGATATCGCCCCGAACGAATTCAAAGACCTGATCCGTCGTTTACGCGCCGAGTATACTGACCTTCCGATCTACATCACAGAGAACGGCGCCGCATTTGACGACGTGCTGGAAAATGGCGAAGTCCATGACGATAACCGGATCGACTACGTCCGCCAGCACCTCGAAGCCGTCTCCGATTTGAACGATGAAGGCATGAACATTCAAGGCTACTACCTCTGGTCGCTCATGGATAACTTCGAATGGAGCTTCGGATATGAGAAGCGCTTCGGCATCCTCTATATCGACTTTGAGACACAGGAGCGCATCTGGAAAGACAGCGCGAAGTGGTATGCCGTTGTCATCGCCGATCATAAAGCCAAACACGCGGATAGCGTCGAGGCGTAATTTGCATCCATCCCACCGCTACGGGGATGGATTTTTTGTGTGGAATGCTATCTTTTTGGGAACGAAGATAGGGGAGGGATATTCTATGAAACGTGAGTTTGCGACATACGAAGTGACGGGATATGACGACCTTGGGAAAATCAAATTCGTTCATTTGAGAGAAGGCGAGTTTGTGTTGCCCGTTGAGATCAAGGGAGATGACTTACGAAAAATCAAGAAGATGATGGAGCTCAATCCAGGTGTGACCGTGATTATTCATGCGGCGATTGACCAGAGGCGGATGCGGTTGCTTGAAGTGGAGGGCTATTCGCTCCGGAAAGAGTGATAGGATAAAGATGTATATATTTTTAAGGAGGAAAAACAGTGAAAGAAGCTGAGAAGTCAGTATTAGAGGCATGGCATTTAATAGAAGCGTTATCCCCACACAATCTTCCGAATAATAAAGAATTAGAGGGAGAAAAATTTAAAGATAATCAAAAAAAAAATGACAATGCGTGAATTTGATGTGGAATCGGCTGATGATAAACAATTATTTCAATCAGTCGAATTAAAAAAAGCTTCGTACTATTATATTTACTATTGTGATTGCTATAAACAATATCAATTAGTCGAGGCTTTACGAAAGCTCTTTAATATAGAAGATGAGTTAGTGAATAAGCTGAGGCAGGAGTCATATAGTTTTTCTTTCTCGGTTGACCAAACCGGAAAGTACATAAAAGATTCATTGGTCGTTCCATTTATAATGTACGTTATGAAAGAAATAAAGGGGAAAGATCAAATCAATTATAGGTATCTTGAAGAAAGGTTCAAGAGTGCTCTTGACTCCTTAGAGTTGAGGGCGCAAGAGATACTTTTAAACGGGATCACTAAATCATCAGTAAAAAAACTTCAAGACGAATATATTCGTTATTTCTATAGAGTTAAAAACGAAGAAGGTGGAGAGGAAGAAGAGAAGTTAAAAAATTACCGTGAGTTGAACTTGGTATTCTTTGAGAAAGCAAAAAATGGTAACGAAAACCGAAAACCATTACCGAACTTTTATATGGGTGATTTACAGAAGATTTTATCGGAAGACAGTATCAATCAAACGTTATTAACGTATATCTCGGGTATGAACTTTGAGCAACGCACACATATCGACGAAAACCGTACATATATTGAAGGTATGCTTCAACCAACGAATCTCCCTTCTGCACGTTGGCCATCACCGGTTAAGCATCGTCTGTCTCTCATGCAACAAGTAGCCGTCAATCAGTTTTTTGTAGAGAATCAGGATGTCAGTTCCGTAAATGGACCACCTGGAACGGGAAAAACCACTTTATTAAAAGATATATTCGCAAATGTTGTGGTCGAGCGAGCTAGGGAACTAGCAAAACTTGAAAGTCCGTACAAAATGTTTGACGACACAGTTGAATCAATTAAATTAGGAGGATATTCATATCCAATTACGAAATTGAATCCGGCTATAAGCTCCTTTAGCATGGTAGTTGCATCAAGCAATAACGGGGCTGTAGAAAACATTTCGAAGGATTTACCGAAAAAGAACGAAGTGATTCGTGACAACCCTTCTGAATTCGATCAGCAGTACGCTGAAGAAGCAAAAGTACTCGACTTATTTCCAGATGTATCATCAATGCTGATATCGAATAAGGAGAAAGTTGATACATGGGGCTTGTTTTCAGTCCCACTCGGAAGATCAAAGAATATCGATAAATTTGCACAGCATATGTTTGCATCTGAGGAAGAGAATAAAAAACTCGACGAGGATAAAAAAACATTGTCTGCACATCTTCTTCAATACAAGAAGAGTGAGGTTGAAAAAGAGTGGCATAGCGCTGTTGAAGAGTTTAATGAGTTGAGCAGACAAATCGAAAGTAAGAAATTACATCTTCAAAAAATATATGAAGAATCTAATAAAGTTCCGGTGATGACGAACAAACTAATGAACCTTAAAGAGTCAATTACAAATTATGAGTCTCAATTGAAAGATGCGGATAAGGATAAGGAAGAGTTATCTAAAAAAAGAGGTATAGTAGACGAGCAAATTTCTCTTTTACCGAAACGCTCATTCATTTCACGTCTCTTGACTAAAGATGAACGCGAGATGAGCTTAAAGGAAGAGTTATTCCATATTTTAGATGCTCTAAAGGAACGTGAAGCAGAAACAACTAAAGTGAGAAATAAAAAGAATCAACTCATAAAAGAAGTGAAAAATCTAGAGGAAGAGTTAGCGAAGTATGACCAACTAATTAAGCAATATGCGTCAGAGAGTTTAATTATCCCAAATGAACAGTATTGGAATGATGATGAGGAGGCGTACGCACGTAGACAAATCAATACACCGTGGGTAACGGATTCGTTGAATTATGATCGAGGCTTGCTGTTTCTAAAAGCGATGAAACTCCATAAACTTGCACTGGTTTGTAATGCAGACAAAATTAATGCGGCGATGCGTCTATTACGCTTTCGTAATGGTTTAGACTTAAGTAATCCAGAGCACAGAAAAGTTAAAAAAGAAGTATTGAAAACGGTACATTTGATCACCCCTTTGGTTAGTACAACATTCGCTAGTTTTAGCGCCATGTATGAGGGTGTAGGTGAAGATTTTATCGAGTATTTATTCATTGACGAAGCTGGACAAGCCACTCCTCAACAAGCTGCTGGCGCTATATGGAGATCTAAACGGGTTCTTGCTGTAGGAGATCCGTTGCAGGTTGAGCCAGTTGTCACGATTGATCAAACCATTATGAGTGATGTAAGGAAGTACTATGGTGTGTCCGAAGAACATGTCGGGATGAGTGCTTCAGTGCAATCACTTGCGGATCAAGCGAATTCGAGAGGGATGAACACAACCGAAACTGCATGGATGGGTATTCCGCTATGGGTTCATCGACGGTGTAGCAATCCAATGTTTTCAATTGCGAATGAAATTGCATATGGAAACAAAATGGTGTTAGCTAGCGAATCATCAATAAATACTGATAACTGTAAATGGTATGACTGTAAAGGTAGTGTGACGAAGCGTCAGTTTGTAAAAGAGCAAGGAGAGTTATTAGTCCATCTCTTATTGAACCAAAAGAATGAAAAGGGTGAAGTGCCCAATCATTACGTCATTACACCTTTTTCAGCGGTAAAAGAAGAATTGACGAAAATGCTGAAGAATAAAGGGTTTTCGATTGAATGGATAAAACAAAGTGTCGGCACAGTTCATACGTTCCAAGGTAAGGAAGCGGATATCGTCTATTTTGTAGTCGGGACAGATAAAAATACAAAATCATCCGCTGAATGGTCATGTAAACAGCCGAATTTAATCAACGTTGCAGTAACGAGAGCAAAGAAAGAGTTTCATATTATTGGTGACTATAGCTTGTTATCACCAATGAAAAACTACGCAACAATAGCGAAACATGCTAAAGTCATCCATCCTCAGAAAGTATAAATTAAAGAAGACACATAAAACGCCAGCACCGAAAAATCGGACTGGCGTTCATTTATGGAAGTAACAAGATTTTCCCCTGGCTCTTCCGACTCTCTAAAAAGGCGTGGGCCGATGCCCCATCGGACAAAGCGAACGTCGTGGGTGGTGGAATGACGAGTGAACCCTCTTCGATCCAGCTGAACAATTCGTGTGACCGGCGAATCCGTTCCTCTTTTGAGGTGAGGACGTTCCATAAGTCGCCACCCGTCAACGTCTTAGACGTATCCATGAGCATGCGTGGGTCTACCGGTGTTGGGTCACCTCCGGCCATGCCGTAGAAGACGACCGTCCCGCCAATCCGAGTCGCTTCGAAACTATCCTCTAATGTCGAACCGACCGAGTCATAGACGACATCGGCCCCATGACCGTCTGTAGCGTTACGAATCGCTTCGACCCATGCTTCGTCATAGCGATAAGCACGGGCACCATGCGCTTGGACAGTCGCCACTTTTTCGACTGTGGATGTGAGACCGATGACTTGTCCACCGAGACGTTGAATCATTTGCGTCAACAGTTGACCGACACCACCAGCGGCAGCGTGTACGATCGCGACGTCCCCGGATTGGATCCGATAGCTGTCGTGGACGAGGTAATGGGCCGTCAATCCTTGAAGCATGGTCGATGCAGCCGTTTCGAATGAGATGGCATCTGGAAGAGGAATCGCTTTGTCGAGCGGGACGGCAACAAATTCTGTGTTGGCGTGCGGGACATCGGCAAAGGCAATGCGGTCCCCGACTTGAAGCGATGTGACGTTCGCCCCGACCGCCTCGATGACACCGGCTCCTTCATATCCGAGAATGTATGGCGGTTCTCCGACGAGATGATAGTTGCCTTTCCGGCGATACACATCGGCATAATTCAATCCGATGGCTTTTGTGCGGACCAATACTTCATCGACTTGTGGCATCGGTGTCGGGACTTCTTCATATGTTAAGACATCCGGACCACCGAATTGATGAAAGACGAGTGCCTTCATGCTGATCACTTCCTTCGTTAGATTCACTCAAACTATAGCATACGGCTTACGATTCGCTTGTGATGACGCACAAAAGTCACCGACCATGAAACGGTTCGGTGACTTCGTTGGATTGACTGATGCGTTTGACTCGTTTCAATACGTCCCGTTTCGGTAAATTCGGGTAATCATGCTGGATGCGTTCGACGCAGGACACGATGGTTTCGGTTCGTAACAGGTGGATGATCTGCTGATCGATTGAATCAAGTTCAAGAGGTACGTCTTCTTTCGAATTCTCACGATTTAGCCAAAATGATGAACCGAATAAGTGTACGAATACAATCGCCATGACGGTGAGCGTCGATAAATCGATAGACGGAAAGAGTGTCAGTACGACGTATAGACTGATTCCGCTCACTGTTCCGTGAAGAATGGTGTCGATTAGACGCGGTACGTTCGCATGACCAAGCGAGCGTAACGCTCCCGTTAACCCATCAACAAACAAACTTAGGATCGTCGACAATAGGTAGAAACAACCGAGCATCGCGAGAGTCGATAAGATTCGGAACGCTGTGTCTTCAAGCAGATAGATGATAATCAAATCGACGGCAAGTAGCGGGGCGAGGGCGAGCGCTAGAATCAGCGAGCCCCAACCGAGTCCAGTCACAAACTTCATGAGACATGTGCCCGATATCGTCCGAGTGCGATGATGGCACAGAAGAGACAGGCTGTATGAATCACGACTCCGATGAGCATGGCGTACGGGATGATGGATTGGAAGCCAAGACCGAATGCAAGGGAGGCACTCGATAAGATCATAAAGCTCGGTGTATAATTTCGGACGGTTGTTTTCTGCTTTTTCTCATGTAACACAAAGTATCCCGCAATGAGTAAAAAGACGGGAGACAACATGATGGGGTAGACCGATTGAAGCAACAGTCCGAGTAATCCGGACAGACCAGCGATAACGGCGAATATAGAAGGATAGTATGCTTTCAAATTTCCAACCCCTTTACTCTTTTCCCTAAATATAACAGCCCTCCTCATGATTGAGAAGGGCTGTCGTTTTTGTTTCAGGCTGATGCTTGATCAGAGCCTTCTTGTGCTTTCAATTCTTCACCGTACGAAACGCGGTCTTGAATGCGAACGAACGGGAGGTAGACGGCAACGGCCATGGCGATTGTTGCAATCTGTAAGAGGGCAGCGCGCCATCCGCCAATCAAGAATCCAGAGATGACTGGAGGTGTCGTCCATGGTACTTGAAGCGCGTTGAACGGCTCGACCCAACCCCAAAGGATGGCAAAGTAGACCATGAATGAAGCGATGGCTGGCACGACGACGAATGGGACGAACATGATCGGGTTGAAGACGATTGGCATCCCGAAGATGACCGGCTCATTGATGTTGAAGATACTTGGTGCAAGTGACAACTTCCCAAGCTGCTTCAAGTGTGCCGAGCGTGCAACGATTAAGACGGCAATGATGAAGCCGATTGTGATTCCTGATCCACCGAGTTTCGTGAACACGTCGAGGAATTGAATCGTAACGATTTTTGCGTTCTCGCCAGCGACGAGCGTACCACCAGCATCGAGGATGGCTTGGTTTTGAAGTGCATTCGCTGTGAGAAGTGGTCCCATGATTCCCATGAGGATTGCGGCACCGTGAATCCCACACCACCACATGACTGACATGAGCACCATGATGATGACGGCTCCAGCGAGTGTGTCTGTCAAGTTTTGAAGTGGTGCTTGAAGCACATCATAGATGACTTCTGTGAACGTACGTTCTGCAACCGCTTGGAAAATCGCAAACGTCGCAACGGCGAGCGAGATGATCGCTAAACCAGGAACAAGTGCAGAGAATGAGTTCGATACGCCTGGTGGAACACCGTCTGGCATTTTAATGCTGATCCCGCGCTTGATGAACTGCGAGTAGATGAATCCGACTGTCAATCCGACGATGATGGCAGCGAGGACACCTTGTCCACCTGTCCATACTTTTGGAATGACGCCACCGACGAATTCCCCAGATTCAGACAAGACAGAAGCTTGTGTGATGATGAGGAACGAGATGATTCCGAGGATACCAGCTGGCACGCCTTCAATCTTTTCGTTCTTGACGTATGAGTAAGCGATTCCAAAAACACCGATTAAAGCAAGGATGTCAAACGTCGCACCGACGACTTGCGTGAGCGGGAGTGACCAGTCTGCTCCAAATAGACCTGACATGAAGTCAGCCCAACCTGGAATCGGTAACGCCAGGATGAGAAGGAACAACGATCCGATGATCGTCATCGGCATCGTGAGGATGAACCCGTCCTTAATCGCAAGGACGGGCTTGGCGTTCGCGAAGCGAACAAAAGCAGGGGTGAACTTTTCAAATACTCTTTCTAAGCGGCTCATAGGGGAACCTCCTTATAGGTCTTCAGCGCGCGTGGCGATGATCTCTTTATACCAATGGAACGACTGTTTCTTCTTCCGTGCGAGACCATTGTTGTGGTCGACATAGATGAAGCCGTATTGTTTCTTATAACCGTTCAACCAGCTGAGTAGGTCGATTGCAGACCAAGCATAGTAACCGGCAACGTTGATGCCTTGTTGAACAGCATGTTTGACTGCACGAAGGTGTCCTTCGATGTACTCGATCCGTGGCGTGTCCATGATCTCACCGTCGACGATTGGGTCGACATCACCGAGACCGTTCTCTGTGATATAGATTTTGACGTCGCCGTAACGATCTTTCAGCATGTGCATCCCAGCGAGGAACGCTTCCGGTGAGATTTCCCAATCCCACTTCGTGTACACTTTGTCATCCATCTTGACCGTCTTGTAGACGCCATCGAATGATGGGTTACCCGGACGACCTGTCGAGTTCTCACGTCCACCGGCCATGACGAGCGCCGAGTCATTCTTCATGACGCGCTGCGGGCTGTAGTAGTTGAGACCGATAAAGTCGTTCATCGGAGCGGTACGTTTCAAGACGTCGAGTTCTTCCTCTGTCATTTCAGGAAGGAGACCTTGTTCATGTAAACCGTTCACGACGTACTCTGGATATTCACCTTTCAAGATCGGGTCATAGAACCAATGTGTCGCATAAGCGTTCGCATGCATTTCGGCAAACTTGTTCTCCTCTGCATCATCGATACTGAACGCCGGGTTGAACACGTGTGTGATCCCGATTTCGCCAGTGTGACCGTTTTGTTTGAAGAGCTCAACGGCACGGGCGTGAGCGACGAAGACGTTATGTGTCGTTTGGAAATAGCCTTTGACGTCGCCTTCGATACCTGGCGGGTGTGCGCCTGTTAAGTATCCAAGTGAGCAGAAGATGACCGCTTCGTTGAACGTGATCCAGTGGTTGACACGGTCACCGAACGATTGGAAGCAAGTATCTGCGAAACGGACGAATGCGTCAACTGTCTCTTTGTTCTTCCAGCCGCCTTTTTCTTCAAGTGCTTGTGGGAGGTCCCAATGGTAGAGCGTGACGAATGGGACGATGTCATGTTTCAAACATTCGTCGATCAAGTTGTTATAGAACTCGAGTCCTTTTTCGTTCACTTCACCCGTACCGTTCGGGAAGATACGCGGCCATGAGATGGAGAAACGATACGATTCGAGTCCCATCTCCGCCATGAGCGCGATGTCTTCTTTATAACGATGGTAATGGTCGACTGCGACGTCGCCGTTTGTGTTTTCAAATGTCTTACCAGGAATTTTCGAGAAGACGTCCCAGTTCGAGAGACCTTTCCCGTCCTCGTTCCATGCGCCTTCGACCTGGTAAGAGGCCGAAGCGGCGCCGAACAAGAAATCTTTAGGCATTTTCAAAGTCATCACCTCAGTTTATTTATTTACAAGTTTCAATGAGTGGTCTAATACTTTCGCACCGTTCATCATGCCGTAGTCGACTGTGTTGATGACGTCGATTGGAACACCTTTTGGTTCGCAGATTTGCTTCCCTTTTGAAAGGAGGTACTTCACTTGTGGTCCGAGAAGTGCAACGTCGATGTTGTCAACGTAAGTTTCCATCTCCGATTCTGGGTAAGCTGCGATTTCAGCTTCGATGCCACGTTCAGAGGCAACCGCTTTCATTTTTTCTACTAACATACTTGTTGACATACCTGCCGCACAGAAGAGTCCGATTTTAATCATTTTTGATCCATTCCTTTCAATTCGTTGATTTCGTTTTGCATATTCATCATATATCCAAGCATTTCTTTGACGAGAATCGTGTTCATCAAGTGATCTTGCGCATGCACCATGAGGACACCGACCGTTGCCGATTTACCTTGTGCTTCGAGCGTCACGAATTTCGTTTGAATCGCATGTGCTTCTTTTAATGTCGCGTCACCAGCAACGACTGCTGCTTCGGCTTCGTCTTTCTTTCCTTCTTGCATGAGGAGCATCGCTTGATGGTAGCTCGCTTTGGCGTCACCCGAGAGGGCGATGAGACCGAAAATATCTTCCGGTGAGATTTCGATTGTTTCAGAAACCATAATATCTCTCCTTTTTGTATGGATAACTAAAATTCATAGGTACAAATATTTTCTACACGTTGATAGTAGCACGAAAGCGTTTTCGTGTAAACCCTTTCTTTTCGAAAAAAATGCATAAAAAATGCGCACGAGAAAAGCATCTCTCGGGCGCGTTTAGGACTTGATGTTCGAGACTTTGAGCATTTTGACATGTTTAAAATGATGGATGGAACGAGAGACGTCGAAGATTTGTCCGTTCGTCAAATAGACGGTGTTGTCGACGATCAAGGCTGGATCATTCTCGTTCAGGTCGAGCAGGTCGGCGGACTCTGAATCTAAAAAGTCTGCGTAAATGACTCGGTCGGCGAATCCGATGGCAAGTTTTTGGTCGTTTCGTAAATACGTGTAGATCGACTTTTGAACGATGTTCTCATCCAAGTAGATGACGAGCTCTTTTCGGAAGTATGAATCCTCTACCGAGAACGGGTGGTCATCGACGAGACGTAGCCGCTTCACGAAGTAGACAGGTGTCCCGATCGGGCACTTCATACGTTCGGCGACCTCATCGTTCGCCACCGTCTGTTCGAAGTGTAAGACGCGTGTCTCGACTTTTCGACCGCTGAAGTCACTTGTGAGACCTTGGAGTTTTTCTAAATTGATGTAATCACTATTGTAATGGTCACGGACGAAGACGCCGCTCCCTTGAACTTGATAGACGTACCCTTTGTTGACGAGGATCTCGATCGCTTTTCGGACCGTGTTGCGGCTGACGCCATACTTGTTGGCATACTCATCCTCGGTCAATAATTTATTCGTATGTTGGTAGACGTGATTGACGATGTCCGCTTCAATCTGACTCGCAACTTGCTTGTACTTCGGAGACATACAGTTCTACACCTTTCAAAAAAATTTGTGGGAATGAATTTGGTAACAGTATAGCAGATAACCTTTGTAAGCGGATACGTTTCGTTCGTCAATTGTTGAAAAAAGTCGAACGATTCAATGCTAGAATATTCGGAAAATGTGAAACGATGAGGGCATAGAGTACGTATACAGGAGTAATGCATAGGAAGGAAAGGAAGTGCTCTAGTTGACTGAGGTACATTGGCATACGGAAGAAACAACATGGCGCAAGTCACACCTTCGGGTCGGCTATACATTATTGGTGTTTGTTGTGACGGCCATTATTTTATCTTTTTTCGGACGTTACGTCTGGTTGACGATTCCGTTCGTCTTGATTGGAATGGCCATGATTGGATTAGACGTGAAGAAGTATCGGATGCGTCGTACGCATATGAAAGATCGAGATGTCGTGAAGTTACTAAAATGGAACCTACTGTATGATTTGATCAGTTCGGGTGTTCTCGTCTCCTTGATTTCGGCTCTGCTAATCTTTCAATATGACAGTTTGACGTTAGCGATCGGATTGCTCGTATGGGGAGCAGTCAGCGATCAGATGTCACGGATGTTTCAAAAGAGGTTAAATGAACGTGTTCCGCTGTTACATCAGTTAGATTTGGAGCGACGAAATCAATGATTAGATGCATGACAAAAGAAAAAGCATGGAAGCGTTTATTCGACCAATGGATATTCGGCCTGTTTGGAACATTTGTAGTACTGATGTTACCGATCAGTTTATTAACAGATGACCTTACGTGGGGCGTGCTATATATCGCCTGTGCGCTCATTCCGCTGAACATCTTATATGTGAAGCGCTATCGAATGCGTCTGAGGTTTCAACCAGAACTGAAAGGATTGTATCGTCGTCAACTCGTTCGGGACGGGTTCAACAGTGCTGCCTTTTTCCTCGCGTTGAATCATCAACTATTGTTCACATCAAACGTGGCGTATGTGTGTGTCACGGTATTCATCGGTAGTGCAATGCTATTAACGTTGAACGTGAACAAACAAACGAAACAACAAGATATGGAGTATATACATTTCGATAAGGAGGCGATATAGGTGGCACAAGACGTAAAGTGGATGCGACGAATGCGACGTTATGCCGTACCCATCTTGATTCTTTATGTCACGGCCATTATTATCGCTCTCTTATTAGAGAAAATGTGGCTCATCCCCATCATGGCGTCGGTCTCTATGATCATCGTCGTGATGGGCTATCAAGAGATGCGTATCATGTGGCGAATGACAAAACATCCGAAAGCTCATCGAATGCTTATATTCCAATACGTATTCGAATGGGTGGATGCGATTTTGTTGACGGCGCTCATGGTGACGCTTCTGACAGCGGAAGATTTTGGTCTCGTGATCGGTCTCTTTTTTGGGATATGGGGAGTACTCAGTCCGATTCGGCAAAAGTGGTTCACGAAGCAACTTAAACAAATCGATCCGGAATTACCGACGTATGAGGAAGTGATTGAAGGGAGTGTACTAAATGGACCGTCAATTTGAACTCACGATAACGCATGCCAAACAATTCGAACGGTTCTTTGGCTGGCCGGTACTCGTCATATTCCTCATTTCGTTCATCACCATGTTACGGACACAGGCGACGTGGGTCATCCCGGTCATGTTGGTCGTATCCATTGGTATGGCTTATAAAGGATATATGGAATATCGAGTCATTCGCCCTTTTGCCGAACATCAAAACGTCGTTCGGGTGTTGCGATATCGACTCGTTGACTGTTGGATTAGTGCTGTTTCGTTATTTGTGCTCTTCATCCCGATGTATGTGAACGAAGATGCCTTCATCCTGACCGGTGGGATCGTCGCCCTTTGGGGGTTAGCGAAATCGTATCGAGAGAAGCAGTGGGAAGAGCGAATCCATGCACATCAGTCAGGATTACCAACGTATGAAGCGATACTAGAAAGCGAGGGAGCCATATGGAACCATCACCAAAAGTAAAAGCGCAAATCGACACGATTCTAAAAGTAGACCGCTTGACGAAATGGGGTGTCGGCATCATCGGAATCGGACTCGTCGTCAGTTTTTTGATTTATGCCTCGTATTGGACACTTTCGGACGGCGTTGTTACGGGAACGTTATATGCGGTGCTCGCTGCAGTCTTGACGGGTATTTTTATACAATATCGGATGTGGCTGCGCTTTGTGACGAATCAGACGGCACGAAACCTCTTATCGTTCAAAATGATGGCACATACGCTCGCTTTGACGGGTGTCGGGATTTATGGACTCTTTTACTTCACGAGTGAAACGACGGGCACACAATCGTTCCGTATGTTCCTCCTTTCGCAACTGACGTTTTTCGGGATTGAATACTTGGCGAAGCGGTTCGACCGCGTCATTCAGTCTTACGATGAAAACTATTTGACGGATCAAGATTTAAAAGAAATTCGTGAGGTCCGTGAATACGAGAAGGAGCAACGTCGTGAACAAGCGTGATCAGATGAGAGAGCTTGTCAGAGTGGAAACTGAAAAGAATGGAGTCTTCACTTTTCTGTCGTGGATGATCTGTATTGTGCTGTTTGTGGCGACTGAAAAAGGATGGGTGTCAGCAGGAACTGTTCTTTTGATTGGTCAATTTGCGGGTCTATTTGCGATTAAAAAATCTTGGAAGAAAGAAACGATTCAATTGAAGTATTTAACCAATCGAGACGCCAAACGTCACATACACTTGATGTCGATTTTTAATTTTTTGACGTTCCCGATTTTGCTCATCCTCATGTTCGGATGGGTAACGAAACAAATTGAGACACCTTACTTTATTGGGTTGATGGTGACTGGAGGTGTCATATCCGTCATCGGTCATAAATGGTACGAGCGATATATGGTTCGTCTCGATGAGAACTATGTCACGGAACGTGAATTAAGAGAAGAACAAAAATGGGGGAGCGCGTGAGCGTCTCTCCCATTTTATATGACCGTTCGAATAACAAAGTAGAGGCAGGTTAGGAAAGGAATTAGGAAAAGAAAACCTAGCCATTCACCTTGACCAAATAAGAGCCAAGCAAATAATTGAAACGAAAGTACACCGACTGTTGCAAATGTCGCAAATCGATAAGCTTTTGGGCGCGATGCAGGATCTTCCCACCATTCTTTAAAGAATGGAAGGCTAAAGAGAAGGGCGAGTCCTAGGAAAAAAGCTGCTGGAAAAACAAGTAGGTCACCAACATCACTTTGACCTCTTAATTGCAGCCATTTTGATGTGACAGATAATATGATTCCGATTACTAAAAATAGACTTGCCATCTCATTCCCCTCCATCTTTAACAAAAGTAGGCGAGAATTCTCCCTCCTCTAAGCGTCTCGGGGCGAAGCCCAGCGTAGGTGGGAGATGAATCGCCCGGTCCAAACGTCTTTTCCCCCTGTGACAGATGTGACGAACAAAAGTTCGTGATTCCGTCAGATTCTCCCTCCCCCTCCGCGGGTATCGGACGAGGAGGATACATCACGATCTTCGGAAGGGAGGAGGGACGGACATGCTGAAAGGCTATAAATACAGGCTCCACCCGACGCCGGCACAGGCCGAGTTCCTCATCAAGACGATCGGCTGCGCCCGGTTCATCTACAACAAGCTGCTCGAGGACCGGATCGCCATCCGCGAGGAGGCGAAAGCGGGGACCGGGACGAGACGGAAACCGGCGACACCCGCGTCCTACAAGCCCCTGTTCCCGTTCCTCGCCGAGGCGGACAGCCTCGCACTCGCGAACGCGAAGCTGAACCTCGACACCGCGTTCGCGAAGTTCTTCGCCGGGACGGGCGGCTTCCCGACCTTCAAATCGAGACGGCGGTCGCGCGCCTCCTACACGACGAACAACCAGCATGGCACGATCCGCATCGAGGCGGGCAAGGTCCGGCTGCCGAAGGTCGGGTTCGTGCGGTTCACACAACATCGTCCGTTCGAGGGCGTCATCCGGTCGGCGACGGTGTCGATGACCAAGACAGGCAAGTTCTTCGTCTCCATCCTCGTCGAACAGGACGATGCACCATGGATTCCAGCCAAGAATAAGGTCGGGATTGATCTTGGCCTGGAACACTTCGCCGTCATGACGAACGACGCGATGGTCTCCGAGAAGATTGACAACCCTCGCTTTCTCCGACAATCCGAAGCGAAGGTCAAGAAGGCGCAATGCGCGCTGTCACGCAAGAAAATCGGGAGCAAGAATCGTGAAAAAGCCAAATTACTTTTGGCTAAGAAACACGAAAAGATCGCCAACCAACGCAAGGACTTCCTTCACAAGCTGTCGAGACGGATCGTTGACGAGAACCAAGTCATCGTCGTGGAGACATTGAAGTCGAAGCATATGATGCAAAACCACAAGGTCGCCAAATCGATTGCAGATGTCAGTTGGTATGAGTTCGTCCGTCAACTCGAGTACAAATCAAACTTCTACGGACGGACGCTCATCAAGGCGGATCAATGGTTCGCATCGACGCAAATCTGTTCTTCTTGTGGCGAGAAAGGTCAGAAGAAGACGGTGGATGTCCGTGAATGGACGTGTGTTTGTGGCGCACATCATGACCGTGACATCAACGCGAGCATCAACCTGTTGATGTTGGCCGACTGACAACCATTCAGGGCAGGGACTGCCCGACGAGCTTGGTCCATAACCGTGGCTGGTGAGAGCACGGTCTTCCCAAGAAGCTCCCCCTTCAATTTGTGAAGCAAATAAGTGGCGAGTAGTTCACATATCGTTACTTGTATCATGCCCGTTCTCCCCCTACTCGAAAACCTGATGGATTGATGGCTTTTTAGTGAAAGTGGTGACTTTTACATGAACGGTAAAAAAGTATTTAGCGACTACTTTAACAATTTCTCTATCCAACACGCCTTGTACTCGATAGCATGAAAGCGTATCTGGAGAAACGGCTAGATATGAAGTGGAAGCGCCAGAACTCTGCGGAGTTGACGAGGACGAAGGTGATCGAGATTTCGGCGGATGCCTTCCAGTCGCGTGTCACGACTGAGAGAGTCTTGATAAAACGTTCGGGTGACCGGGCGGACAAAACGAGACTTGATGACATCACTCAAAAAAGCCCGTTTCCTTTTTCGAGAAATCGAAGCGAAGAGGAGAGTTTTGTATGTGTGGAATCGTAGGGATGATCGGACAAGTTGGAACGAAAGAGATTTTATTGAAAGGGCTTGAAAAGCTCGAGTATCGTGGCTATGATTCAGCAGGAATTGCCTTAGTGGGTGAAAACGTTCGTACGTTCAAAGAAGTGGGACGGATTCAAGCACTCCGTGACATCGTACCGGCTGATGCTGAAGGGACGATCGGAATCGGTCATACGCGTTGGGCGACACACGGGGTACCGAGCGTGCCGAACGCCCACCCGCACCAAAGCACGACTGGACGCTTCACGCTCGTCCATAACGGCGTAATCGAGAACGATGAACAATTGAAAGCCACGCTCGACGTCCCGTTCCTTTCAGAGACGGACACAGAAGTCATCGTCCAGCTCATGGAGAAGCACTTCGTCGAGCTCGGCGATGTCGAGGCGGCGTTCCGTAAGACGCTTTCGGACCTCCACGGTTCGTACGCGATCGCGATGATCGACTCAGAGGACAAAGAGCGCCTCTATATCGGCAAGAACAAGTCACCGCTCCTCGTCGGACTTGGCGACGGCACGTTCAACGTCGTCGCATCAGACGCGATGGCGATGCTCCAGGTGACAGACCAGTACCTCGAGCTCCACGATGGTGAGATCGTCATCCTCACACGTGAGTCGGCGACGATTAAGACGCTCGACGGCGAAGTACTCGAGCGTGCACCATACACGGCCGAGATCGATGCGTCAGACATCGAGAAGGGCACGTACGCGCACTACATGTTGAAAGAGATGGACGAACAGCCAGCCGTCATCCGTAACATCATCCAGCACTACCAGAATGAGAACGGCGACATCGAACTCACGGAAGGCGTGCGTGAGCTCGTGTCAGAAGCGGACCGGATCTATATCGTCGCATGTGGGACGAGCTATAACGCGGGACTCGTCGGAAAAGACATTTTGGAGCGCATCGCTGGCATTCCGACAGAAGTGCACGTTTCTTCTGAATTCGGCTACAACATGCCGCTCTTAAGTGAACGTCCGTTGTTCGTCTTCTTATCACAATCCGGTGAGACAGCGGACAGCCGTGCCGTCCTCGTCGAAGTGAAGAAACGCGGATACAAAGCGCTCACCATGACGAATGTACCGGGATCGACGCTCTCACGCGAAGCGAATGAGACGATGCTCCTCCATGCAGGACCAGAGATCGCGGTCGCCTCGACGAAAGCGTACACGGCGCAAATCGCCGTCCTCGCGATTCTCGCGTATGACATCGCTCGTGCGACAGGGAAAGAATTGCCGTTTGATCTCATGCCGGAGCTTGCCCGAGTTGCGACCATCATGGACTCGATCATGGCGCAAAAAGAGTTGTTCGAAGACCTTGCGGAACGTTATTTGAAAACGACACCGAACACGTTCTTCATCGGTCGTGGGCTTGACGCTTCTGTCTGTCTCGAAGGAGCGCTCAAAGTAAAAGAGATTTCGTATATCCAAGCGGAAGGGTACCCAGGTGGGGAACTGAAGCACGGATCGATCGCCTTGATTGAAGACGGGACACCGGTCATCGCGCTCATCTCACAACCGAAGACGAACTTGAATATTCGTGGGAACGTCAAAGAAGTCGTCGCCCGTGGTGCGAACGCCTGTATCATTTCGATGCAAGGAGTCGAACATGAGAATGATGACTTCATCTTGCCGCACGTCGAGCCACTCTTGGCACCGCTCATCAACGTCTTACCGGTTCAGTTGATGGCATATTATGCGGCGCTCGCCCGTGGCTGTGACGTCGACAAGCCACGGAACTTGGCGAAGTCGGTGACAGTTGAATAATAAACATTTAAAATAGAGACAGGTAAGGTATTTAAAGCCTTACCTGTCTCTATTTTAAATTTAAATCTGAAAGGTAAGTAAAATTAATTGAAAGAACAAGTTTTTACACCATTGAACGTTGTTGAGAAAATGTTGGAAATCGCTGACTATAATAAAAATCTGTTTGGAAAGAAAGTGTTAGAAGATTCTTTTGGGATTGGAAACATTTTGATCCCAGTAATAACGCGCTATATTGAAAATGGTATTGAAGAGGGAATATCACTTTCTGAAATTCAGTATGGACTAGAGAATGATATATACGGAGCAGAAATAGATACATTTCTGTATGAAAAATGTATAGAGAGATTGAATCATTTAACTAAGAAATATGGCATTGAAAACGTAAATTGGCAACTTGAAAATAAGGATTCTTTGACTATTGATTGGGAAGTGAAGTTTGATTTTATATTTGGCAATCCTCCTTACATTAAATATCATGAACTACCTATTGACAAAAGAATATGGTTAAGAAAAAATTATGAGTCTTGTAAACTAGGTAATTTTGATTATTACTATGCTTTTACAGAAAATGCTGTGAATTCTCTGAGTGATAAAGGTAATCTTGTATATTTAATTCCCAATAATGTTTTTAAAAACGTTTATGGATTTAAATTGAGAGAAATTTTGAACAAGGACATAGATAAAGTATATTTTTATAATAATGAATTGATTTTTGAAAATGCGTTAGTTACGTCATGCATTATAAATGTGGTTAAAAATAAATGTTCTCCTGCATTAGAATATCAAATTCATAATGAAGGTTTAAAAAAATGTATAAATAAAAATCAATTAGGACTCGATAAATGGGTATTTGACGAGAATTTCATTAGAGACGAAAAAATGAAGATATTTAGTGATTTATTTTTGGCTTCAATGCCTGTAGCGACCCTTTACAATAAAGCGTTTATTCTTAGAAATGTTGAATTTGAACAAAACAAAATCTTTTATCAAGGAATGGAATTAGAAAAAGAAATTGTACGAAAAGCCGCAAGCCCTAAATCAATTTCACTAAATAGAGAAGAATACATTATTTTCCCCTACAAAATTGAAAACAAATGCTTGTTTAGATACGGTGAAGTTGAGTTTCAAGATAAATTCCCTAATGTTTCAAAACATTTAAAAAAATTTTTAAAAGATTTAGAAAACAGAAGGGTTAGTAGTGGAGTTAATTGGTTTGAGTACGGTAGAACTCAAGCGATAAAAAATCAAAATAAATCAAAATTATTAATTTCCACTATAGTTACCAATAAAGTGAACGTCTACTATTTGGATAACGAGACAATTGCTTATTCGGGAATTTATATTACTGCAATCGGTGAGACCGATTTAAAATTTGCAGAGGAAGTTCTTACTAGCTCATATTTTATGGATTATATAAAACAAGTAGGGACGAGAACTACGCCAAATTCTATACGAATTACTGCAAAAGACATTAATAATTTTCCTTTGCATGAGTTTATTTGAATTTTCAATACGATATGGAGGGATATCTTTGTTAGATGCTGAAGTAAAAGCCAAATCTAAAGAAATTTATACTGATTCTTACACGATGTCAATTGGTGAATTAGCAAATATGTATGTTGAGGGAGAATTAGAACTCCAACCTGAATATCAAAGATTCTTCCGATGGAGCAATACTCAGAAAACAGCGTTTATCGAGTCAATTCTGTTAGGTATACCGATCCCACCAATATTTATTTTTCAAAAAGAAGATGGTATCTGGACTGTTATAGATGGGTTACAAAGACTATCAACAATTTTTCAATTTATGGGCATTCTAGAAGTGAAGGATGATGAGGAATATAAGGTGGAGGACTTGGAGTTACAAGAAACGAGATTCTTACCATCACTAAAAGGTAAAAAGTGGGAAAGAGGAGACCTTGACCTCGAATCAGACAAGATATCTACTAATTTGAAATTGTTTTTCAAACGCTCGAGAATGGATGTCAAAATTATTCAATACACTAGTGATGTTGATGCGCAGTATGAGCTGTTTCAGAGGTTGAACACAGGTGGAGCGACGTTATCGCATCAAGAAATCAGAAATAGCCTAATGGTTATGGAAAACAAAGAGTTTTTTACTTGGTTTGAAAGCTTACGTAAAAATGCTCATTTCCAAAATTGTCTTCCTTTGAGTCAAAAGCAAATGAGTGAGAAAGAGGATATGGAGTATCTTCTAAGATTTTTGATATATCGTTTCTTAGATCCGCAAGAAATAAGAGGGAATGAGGATGTCGGTCCATTTTTGACTGAAAAAATGCATCAAATTTTAAAGAGTGATTTAAATTTAGAGAGAGAGACTGTTATATTTGACCAAGTGTTTAAATTATTGGACGAAGTATTAGGTGAAAATAGTTTTAAAAAATATGATTTATCTAAAGAAAATTTTGTAAGAGCTGTATCATTGGCTCATTTTGAAATGATAGTACCTGGTTTAGCACAAAGCGTAATAAATTCGCCTTTAGATGAAGATAATAGCGATGATAGGAGAGAGTGGCTATTAAATAAAATTAAAAATTTATCTAGGGACGATCAATTCCTAATTAAAAAAGACCAACATAGACCTGTGCTCAGAACTAAAGAACTTATTTCTTATAGTAGGGAATATTTTAATGGACAATGAACAACTACAAAAAGTATTAGATAGAAATGCGAGTCATCGAAAAAAAGAGATAAGCAACTTAAGTATTCAAATTCAAAGTTCGGAAGGAGATATTCAAAATGCGTTGCTAAGAGCAGCTATAGTAATACTGTATGCGCATTTTGAAGGTTTTTCAAAAGAAGCTATAAAGTCATTTATAAAGTATTTGAATAGCAAAAAAGTTCCTGTAAACTTAATGAAGCAACATCTTAAAACACTCTACTATACAAAGAGAATTATTGACATCCAAAATGCAAACAGAAAGAAAGTATTTAATAGCTTGATTAAAGATGTTTTGCTTAATGATAGCGAAATTTTTCAAGTAAACGAAGATGCTAAAAACATAGTTGTCACAGAAGGAAATTTAAAGTTTGAAGTTCTAGAAGATTTATTATTTTTATTGGGTTTAGAAGCTGAAGAGTTTTATTTCATTTCAGATGAGGATCAAAATGGGATTCATACGAAAAGAGAATTCATTGATCGAGAAGTACTCGGATTAAGAAATGCGATAGCACATGGAGAAAATAGAAAGGTTACTATTAGGGAGTTTGAGGAAATAAAGCAATTTGTGGTTGAATTTATTGACTCTTTAAAAGAGCATATATTAACCGCAAGCTATAGAGAGAATTATATAAACATAGAGGAAGAAGTATAAAGGATGTAAGTAATTGTAAAAAAATTAAAATCAAATTTACTAGCACCTCTTGAATTAAGTAAAGAGGTGCTTTTTACTGCTTGCCGATATCTTTGCCAACAAGCAAAATAGTAGGAGAAGTAAGCGGTCCCAACTTATGATTAGATAAAGATAAGCGATGAAAGAAGGGCTGACATGAACGTATACATTGCTTGCCATAGCGGGTTTGTGACAAGTGCGATGGCGGCGAAGTTGTTCGCACAGGCAAGCGAGGGGCGCTTGTCTTGTAAGATCACGCACGGAACGATTCAAAACATCCCGAATGAGGTGGATTTGATTCTCTATCAGGAAGGGGCGACCCCGATCACCCATCCAACCGCACGTGTCCGGTCAGTCCGACAACTCCTGTCGCTCGAGGAATACCGACTACTTGTCGAAGAATGGATGGATGAGCATGAGACATGAGTGGACCGCGCGAGAGCGGTCGATTTTACTACACTTATTGGCAACTGAGACATCGACACCGCTCGCCGAAATCGCGCAGGCGGTGAATTTGTCTGAGCGCACGATTCAACGAGAACGACAATTACTTGAAGGCATCTTAAAAGAGTTCGAACTTGAACTCGCTTGGCAACGCGGTCATGGACTGAGCCTGGTTGGCAAACCAGCTGCGAAACAACAGTTACGAGAAGATCTCATCTTATCTGCAGAAGCGATCCCCACGAGCGAGGACCGCTTATTTGAACTGGCGTGGCGTCTCTTGTTTGAGAACGATACACTCAAATTGCAGGCGGTCGCTAAACAGATGCACGTTTCGCCGAGCACGTTGACGCAAGACTTAGAGAAATTGGACAGATGGTTCGAAGAGTATCATTTAGAAGTTGAACGGAAAAAAGGTGTTGGGGCTAGAGTGCTCGGTTATGAGTCCGAGAAGCGTAAGCTACTCATCAACGCTCTGCTTGCCCACTGGGACACGCTCGCATTTTATCGCTTCGTCCGTGGAGAAGACGACTACATTCCTGCTTTTTTGAAGACGGTACCATGCGAGGAGATGCTTGAAGGTCTTCGAGACGGTTATGATTATTTGAAATCCCGTTCGTTTGAGCGGATGGACGACCGCACCATCATGCGAGTCACGTTCGCTTACGGCGTGCAACAAGAGCGGTTAGCGTCTGGATTCTTTTTAGAGATGTATACGAAAGGACGGTCCGAGGACTATCTGAAAGTCGCCACCGATATGGAAGCGGCTCTCGGTATCACTTACTCGATGGCGGAACGCGTCTGGTTCGCGGAAGAGGCGAATCGTCTGCGCTCAATTAAAGATCAAATGAAAGAAGACGAGGAAGAACGCTGGATCATGCAGATTCGGGTGCATAAACTGATTCATCACGTCTCGCTCATCTACGGGTTCACCTTTACGGATGACGCGGCTCTCGAACGAGGACTGCTTGCTCACATCCTCTCGAGTATGAATACGCAGGCGCTACCAGAGACGAGTACGGTCAAGCCCCACATCGACCGCGACTATCCGGGACTTCGTTCGGCGATTCAACAGGCCGCCGACATCGTCTTTGGGACGAATACGTTCTCCGAAGAAGAAACGGTTTTTTGGGCGATGCACTTTGCGGCAGCACTCGTCAAACCGGTGCGCCGCCGCGAATATCGGGCGCTCGTCATCTGTTCGGCCGGACTCGGTTCGTCGAAGATGCTCGTCAATCGGGTACGCCAAGAGTTCCCAGAGATGCAAGACGTCGTCAACTCATCACTTTTCGGACTCGAACAGCACCGATTGGAAGAATATGATGTCATCTTGTCGACGGTACCGTTACCACCGCTATCGGTACCAACGTTAATCGTCAACCCGCTTTTGACGAGTGAAGAAGTGCAACGCGTCCGCCATCTCTTACTGTCATTACCGCAATCCTTTCAGACACTCGCAACGAAGCCGCGGTCAACGATGCTTGATTTCGCAGAACTCGGGGAATTGGTCGAGACGTTCGAGCGGATGGATGACCAGTTCGATTTGGTCACGCTCAATAATACGGACCGTTTAGAAGATATCTTGCTTGATATCGGTACACATTTAGAAGAACGTGACCTCGTACAAAGCGGGATTCAGCTCTCTGCCCAACTGCTTCGTCGTCACGAGGTCGCGGGCCTTGGTGTGCCGGGTACGAAACTGGCGTTATTCCACGGACGACATGCCTCGATTGAGAAGGCGAGTGTGTTTGCGTTTGATTTAACGACATCGATCCCACTCCTCATGATGGATCAGTCGACCGAACCCGTGACACGTCTCCTTGTCTTGCTTGCACCGGAAGAAGCACGTGACGTCGAGCTTCAGTTCCTAAGTGCGATCAGCGGGTCGCTCATTGAGAGTGAGGAGCATATGCGTCTTTATAGCACGGGAACGAAAGAAGATCTTCGTTTACTCCTGCACGAATGCATGAAGAAAATGATTCATGAAACATTGTACGAAAAATGACCGAACCATGGTCATTTTTTTGTTTGGCACAAAATGTTGCCAAAGTGTGAACTGGATTGAATTGAGTAAGCGCTTACTCCAGGCATACAATACAGGTGTAGAGCACAAACCGGTTAGCTACACTACACATTCAACCTTTCACATTTAAACGACTGGAGGTTTTATACATGGCGAATACGCAAGCAAGCTCGGGCGGGGTCCGAGTCAAAGTACAACGGTTCGGTAGTTTCCTCAGTGGGATGGTCATGCCGAACATCGGCGCCTTCATTGCCTGGGGGATTATCACAGCACTCTTCATTCCAACAGGATGGTGGCCAAACGAAAAATTAGCAGAACTCGTTGGTCCAACCATCACGTATCTCTTACCATTACTCATCGGTTTCACTGGTGGTAAATTACTTCATGACGTACGAGGCGGTGTCGTCGGGGCACTCGCCACGATGGGGGTCATCGTCGGTACCGACATTCCGATGTTCCTCGGTGCGATGATCATGGGTCCACTCGGTGGTTATGTCATCCGCCAAGTCGACCGTGCCCTTGAAGGCAAAGTTAAAGCAGGATTTGAAATGCTCGTCAACAACTTCTCAGTTGGAATCATCGGTGGTCTTCTCATGCTTGGAGGATTTGAAATCTTCGGTCCGATCATGAGTGCCCTCGATAAAGTCATGGCGGCAGGTGTTGACTGGATCGTCGGCGCGAAATTGCTTCCGATTGCGAGTCTGTTCATCGAACCAGCAAAAGTTCTCTTCTTGAACAACGCCATCAACCACGGGATCTTGAGTCCGCTTGGTGTCGATCAAGTCGCAGACGCTGGAAAATCAGTTCTCTTCTTACTTGAAGCAAACCCAGGACCAGGTCTTGGATTACTTCTCGCATACATGTTCTTCGCCAAAGGTGCAGCGAAACGTACGGCACCGGGTGCAGCTATCATTCACTTCCTTGGTGGGATTCACGAGATTTACTTCCCATACGTATTGATGAAGCCGGTCTTGATCCTTGCGATGATCGCAGGGGGCGCAACAGGGATCTTCACGTTCGTACTCTTTGATGTCGGTCTCGTCGCACCTGCTTCACCAGGTAGTATCTTTGCCATTCTTGCGATGGCATCACGCGGTTCATATCTTGGACTCGTGGCAGGGATTCTCTTGTCAGCAGCGGTCACGTTCGCTGTGGCTAGTGTCATCTTGAAATCGAGCGCAGCAGAGGAAGTATCACTCGAAGAAGCGACACAAAACGTGAGTGCGATGAAAGGCAAACAGTCTTACGCATCGGCTCTCGTGACAGATCGTCTTGATAAAGTCGACCATATCATCTTCGCTTGTGACGCTGGAATGGGATCGAGTGCCATGGGAGCATCGGTTCTCCGGAACAAGGTCAACAAAGCGAACTTGCCAATCAAAGTGACGAACACGTCTATCAGCAACTTGCCGAAAGATGCCCAGTTCGTCATCACACACGAAGATTTGACGGAGCGTGCGGAAGCGCAAGCACCGAATGCGATTCATCGTTCGGTCACGAACTTCTTGAACGCCGATTACTACGACCAATTGGTAGAAGAAATTAAAGCGGAACGCAGCAAAATTTCTTGAACTCAGAACAGATAGAGATACGGTTTAGCCATTAGGAGGAAATCAAAATGCCATTCATTCAAACAGAGATGATTCGACTTAACCAAACATTCGCAACGACAGAGGAAGCGATCACAGCAGCCGGAGCCGTCCTACAAGACGCCGGCTGTGTGACGCCGGAGTATGTAGAAGCGATGCATGAACGTCAAGCGATCGCCAACGTCTATATCGGAAACCACGTCGCCATTCCACACGGTACAGAAGCAGCGAAATCAGCGGTTCAGAAGACGGGGATCTCGTTCTTGCAAGTACCAGACGGTGTCGACTTCGGAGGTCAAACGGCCAAACTCGTCATCGGAATTGCAGGCGTGAATGATGAACATTTAGAGCTCCTTTCGCAAATCGCGATTCTCTGCTCGGACGAAAGCAATGTGGAGCGTCTTGTTCAGGCGAAAACGAAAGAAGAAATCTTGGCGCTCTTTATGGAAGAGGTGGCGTAAATGAAAGCTGTTCATTTTGGTGCAGGGAACATTGGACGAGGATTTATCGGATTATTGCTCAATCAAAGCGGTTACGAGGTGACGTTTGTCGACATCAATGACACTGTCATCGAAGCGCTTGAGGTAAAACGTCATTATGAGGTCGGATTCGCAGAAGACGGCGTCGATCGTATCATTGTCGACCGTGTTCGCGGTGTCAACAGTTTAAAAGAACCGGCTCGTGTCGTGGACTTAATCGCAGAAGCAGATCTCGTGACGACGGCTGTCGGACCGTCACTCCTCTCAAAAGTGGCACCGTTGATTAGCGAAGGACTTCGTGCTCGTGAAGTCGAAGACGCCCCGGTTTATGTCATTGCATGTGAGAACATGATTGGTGGGAGTGCGATTCTTCGTCAAGAAGTAGAGGCGTGTGGCGGTGTCGGGGAGGCGAATGTCTTCTTCCCGAACGCGGCTGTCGACCGCATCGTCCCACTACAACAACATGAGGATCCACTTTACGTGGAAGTCGAGACGTTCCATGAATGGGTCATCGAGACACAAGGGCTCAACGAACAACCACCGATTCAAGGTGTGACATGGGTTGAAGAAATCGGACCGTATATCGAACGGAAATTATTCACGGTCAATACGGGACACGCCATCGCCTCTTATATTGGCTCGTTGTTCGGGAAGGCGACGATTGACGAGGCATTGAAGGATCGCCGTGTGCGTCAAGTCGTCCAAGGCGCTTTATATGAAACAGGTTGGTTATTGCTTGAGAAATATGGATTCGAGGCGAAAGAGCATAGCCAATACATTCAAAAAATCATCAAGCGCTTTGAAAACCCGAAATTGAAGGACGAAGTGTCGCGCGTGGCGCGTTCGCCGATTCGTAAACTTGGACCGAGCGACCGTCTCGTCAAGCCGGCACGCGAATTGATGGATAACGGCATCGAGCCAAACGAACTCGCTTACGGGATTGCAGCAGCCCTTCATTACTACAACCCGGAGGATTCGGAATCATCGGAGCTGAACTTGTCGATCGAAGAACACGGCATCTCGTCAACGATTGAAAAATACCTTCATCTTCATGAGGGGGATACGTTGACTCAGTTGATTCTCGATCAATATCATTTGATTCGTGAAGAAGAAAAAGAACGCGTGTCGTAACTAAAAATCGCTCCTGTCAAATGGACAGGAGCGATTTTTAGTATTTTCCGAACTCGAGATAGGTGGTCGTCTCTTTGACATGAAACGGAACGTCTGTCTCAGACAATGGAAGACTGAAGTAGTAGCCTTGTACGTAGTCACATGATTCCTTGAGTAACCATTCGAGTTGAGCGGATGTTTCCACGCCCTCCATGAGAACTTTCATGCCCAGGTTGTGACCGAGTTGAATCATCGAGCGGACGATGGCCTCTTGATTGCGGTCGGTGAACAGGTTCTCGATAAACGACCGATCGATTTTCAGCACTTGCACAGGAAGTTCCCGAAGTTGGCTGAAAGAAGAATAGCCGGTCCCAAAATCATCGAGAGAAATGAGGATCCCGAGCTGATGCAACTGCGTCAGTTTTTCACGAGTCGAGGCCTCATATGAAAGCATCGAGGACTCGGTCACTTCCAATTCGAGATACATCGGGTCCATCCCCGTCTCCAAAAGAATGGATTGTAGCGTATCAACAAAGTCTTCGCGCGCAAATTGGAGGGGGGAGACGTTAAGGGATAATGTAAAGGGACGTATCCCAGTCCGTTGCCAACGTACCCAAGTGCGACAGCCTTCCCGAATGACCCAATGACCAATCGAATGAATTAACCCCGTGTTTTCTGCAATCGGGATGAAGTCAGATGGCGCAACCTTTCCGATTTGTGGATGTTGCCAGCGAAGTAACGCTTCCACGCCTTCTAATCGATTCCGCTTCAAATCGATTTTCGGTTGATAGACAAGTGTCAGTTCGTTTTTACTTAGTGCGGTGACGAGTGCTTTTTCTATCTCGATATTGCGCAAGAGTTGAGGTCGTGATGATTCTTCGAATAATTTGATATTATTCTCTCCATCCTGTCTGGATTCATCAGCGGCAAGACGAGAAAATTGAATAAGTTCTTCGGAAGAAGCACTATCCTTAGGGAAATGACTGATTCCCGCACTCATCGTCAATTCAAGAGTCGTGCCATCCACGTCGAAGCTGGATGAAAGCGCCTTAATACATTTTTCAGCCTTTTGATGAGCGAGCGAACTTCGTTGCGCAAATAGTAAGATGACAAACTCGGATGGTCCGATTCGTGTCAACACATCGTCTAGGTGAATCGTATGTTTGAGGCGGTCAGCGACTTGAATGATCAACTCATCTGCTCCGTGATGCCCGAGAATGTCACTTAGGAAACGCCAGCGGTTTACGTCGATATATAAACAGGCGACCGAACGTTCTTGTGAGATACATTCCTTCAAGAGGGCATCCAGTTTATGCCGATTTGGTAAATCCGTCAATGCATCGTGAAAAGCCATATGTTCAATCAGACGCTGAGAGGCGACTGCTTCGGTCACATCTCGGATAAACCAGAGTACTTGATTGTTCGAACCATCTTGAAGTGGGTAAGACGTCACTTCTAACGTACGATGATTCGTGTCAATTTGTACCGGCTGATAGAACGGCTGTTGAGCCGACAGCAAAGGATGATAATCTTGAAAAAATGGTTCTGTTACATGCCCCTCGAATAAGTGAGCGAACGCTTGATTTTGATATTGGATTTCACCATCGCTTGTCGTTGTCACTACGGCATCCGTTGTCGATTCTAAAATCGTCGTTTGGAAGAGGTCACGTTTTTGGATTTGTCGTTCTAACGTATACGCAATAAAGTACATCCCGAATAAGAGAAATACGATGCTTGTGACTAACCATGCGAGTAGGGTCGGATCAATCGGAACCTGCCTGACGGGTGAAGCATCGGGGATAATGGTCGTTGCCCGCATTCCAGCAAGGTGCATACTGAAAATAGCTGTCCCCATCAGAAGGGAGAACATCAGTTTCACGGAAAAAGCGGAATGCTGCATAGAGTAGGATGAAAAGAAACCTACCCATAAGGCGAGAAAGGAAGCGCCCCAAGCGATACCAATCGAAATCAATACCCATAAGGGATCAAAGTCTAATTGAACACTTTGTATAGCGGTCATCCCGATATAATGCATGCTGACAATTCCGAATCCCATCAAACCGGAAGATTGCAGTAAGGTCATCCATGTCGTCTTTCGGGAAATCAAACCGAACGACAGGATGCACCCGGCAATCGCCGGAATCATCGATCCGATAATGAGCCAGATGGAGTACGTGCTTTCGTGTAAAGAAGCATGACCGAGCATGGCCACAAAATGCATGGACCAGATGCCGAGACCTAGGGTGGTACCACCAAATAAAATCCAAGTACGATGAGACGTTGTCACACCTCCTGTGACCCGCTTCGCTAATTCGAGTGCCATCAAGGCTGAAACGCTAGCAATGAGGAAAGCGAGCATCATCAAAAATCCATTATGACTCGTTGTGTGCGTGCTAATCTGTTCCATAGTGTCGATACCTCATAGGGTTTTTAATTTATGATTCACTTTATTATATGCCGAACAATTGTAATTACATATAAAAAGATTCAAATGCTATTCTTCCAATCAAATAAGGGGTACTACATTGCTGAAGGGGTGCTGACTATGTATAAAAATAAATACATTCACTTGTTCTTATTGGTCTCATTCGGCTACTCATGGCTTATATGGGGAAGTTTGTACTGGTGGACCGATTTACCGATTATGGCAATCGTTATTTCGGGAGCGTTTGGACCCAGCATTGCAGGGTTCGTTACGATGTATCGACTTCGCGGTGGGGAAGGGGTGACACATCTTTTTCGGAAAAGCGTTCAGTTCCAGATGAGTTGGAAGACGTATGTGATTCCCCTTTTGTTGGTGCCGTTCTTATTTCTCGTGCGTATTGGTGGACGGATAGAAGCGATGCCTTACTCGTTCGCGAACCGTGGTGGATCGTCCCATACTTTCTCTATATGCTATTTCTCGGTGGGGCGGTGCAGGAAGAGTATGGATGGCGCGGCTATTTGCTCGACGCCTTGCAATCAAGACTCCCACCGCTTCTAGCCAGCTTGTCACTCGGAGTGGTCTGGACGCTATGGCATATTCCGCTCTTCCTCATGGTTGGAACAGTTCAGGCGAATCTATCGTTTTGGGCATATGGATTAGCCGTGATGGCTTATACGATTCTCATCACTTGGGTATACAACGGTTCGTCGCGTAATTTATGGTCGGCCTTTCTCATGCATACGATGTTTAATGTCATGCTCGTGATGGTCGGGTTCGAAGCGGAAAGTGGTTATCCAGTCGGGTTTATTCATTTGACGATCACGTTATGGACCGCTGCGATTTTAGTCATTTGGAAAACGTACGGTAAATTGAGTTATGAGCCACTCGAGGAAATGATTCCTTCATACCCGAGTGTTACGCAACGGATGCGTGAGGGTAAAGAGTAGGACAAAAAAGAAAAGGAAGTGGACGTCTTGAATTTTCGCGCACTCGAACAATCAGACGTGAAATCCTTGCAGCGCTTGTTTATGGAGAGTCTGAGTGACTTGATTCGACGAGAGCGTTTTGAAGATGCCGATTTGCTCGATGAAGAAGTGGCACGTCTGAACACGACGATTCAAGATCATTTCGATGATGACACCGTTCAACTGTACATTGTGGAAGAAGACGGATTCATTGTGGGAGCAGGGGCGTTACTACCTCCGAATGATATCATCTCAGGAAACATACAAATTGAGCGTGGTGCGATCGAGTTAGGGAGTGTCTATGTGTCACCTCGTATGCAGCGGCGAGGTGTCGGACAATACTTGTTAGAAGAAATGATGCGTGAAATTTCGGATCGAGGGAAAGACGTCTTTTATTTAGATGCCGGATTCCCGAGCGCTCAAGCCTATTGGCAAAAACGATTGGGTGAGCCATCTCATATCCTCGAACATTATTGGGGTCCCGGGGCATCACATATGATTTGGCGGGTCAATATCAAACAAGGAACTTAGCTGAGTGCTAAGTTCCTTGTTTTTAGTAATAAGATCGCATGAATTGATGAATGCCGGATGCCGTTGCTTCAGCCATTCGTTGACGATATGTCGTACTCGTTAAATGTGAGCGGTCGCTTGAATTACTGATGAATCCGTATTCGACAAGGGTAGAAGGTGACACGTTACGTCCGACTACGTATACATTTTGATACTTGACCCCACGGTTTTGAATCGTGGAAATCCGTGAAGCGATTTCTTTATTGATACTTGAGCCGAGACTACGGCTGGCGGAAACGTAAGGGTTTGTCGTATAGCTATCTGACGTCGGGACGAGTACCTCATGTCCATGAGCCGTGTTATAAACAGAAGAGTTCGCGTGAAGACTGACGAACACATCCCCTTTATAAGACTTGTTGAGTGACACACGTTGGTCAAGGGAGAGGTACGTATCGTTTGAGCGAGTCAATTTAACGTTGTAGTCATATGTGCTCGATAAGACGCCAGCAAGGCGTTTCGCGATATCAAGTGCAATTACTTTCTCGTAAACCGATCCGTAGACAGCGCCAGGGTCGTTTCCGCCATGTCCTGCGTCGATGACGACCGTTTTACCAGTTCCGTCTGTATCGGTTGGTGTCGTGACAGTCGTAGGCTTCAAGTACTCGGATGCTACATAACCGGTTTTCCCATTGTATGTGACTTTATACCACGACTCGTAACGACTGACATACTTGACGACCGACCCGGCCGGAATGACGGTTAAGACATTGCTCCAAGAGGCCGCGCTAAGGCGCATGTTCAAGTTCACGGTCGTTTCATAATAAGCAGACGGGGTTACAGGAGCTGTCGTCGCCGTTAAATAGTCAGAAGAAACGTAACCGGTTTTTCCATTATAGGTAACCTTATACCATGATCCGTAGCGACTCACATATTTGACCGTCGCACCCGACGGAATCGTCGTGACGACAGAACTCCATGAAGCGGCGCTGAGACGAAGGTTTAAATTGGCAGTCGTCTTATAATAGTCCGAAGGTGGGACGGGAGCACTCGTAGCTGTTAAATAAGCAGAAGCGACGTAGCCCGTCTTTCCATTGAACGTCACTTTGTACCATGACCCATAGCGACTGACATACTTGACGGTCGCGTCGGCAGGGATCACGGTGACGACATCGCTCCATGAAGCGGCAGTAAGACGCATATTTAATCGGTCTGTTGTCTTATAGTAAGCAGAAGTGTTCGAGACCGTAACGTATTGAGAAGAGACATATCCTGTTTTGCCTCCATAACTGACTTTGTACCACGAACCGTATGTACTGATATACGTGACGCTTGAGCCAGATGGAATGGTCAACAGGACAGGGCTCCAAGTGGCTGCACTTAAGCGAAGATTTAAGTTGGCGGTAGTGGTATAGGTCGAGGCGGCTTCAACAACAGTCGATTGAATACCAGATGAATCCAGTTGGAACGGGACGATTGCTGCCCCGGATATTGCAAGTGAAGAGCTGAGTAACAGCTTTAAACTCCATGATGATTTTGTTTCATTCAATGTTCAAACTCCTTTATTCATTAAACTAGTGACAAGGGCGGCGTATGAGAGTGCATCTAGGTTGTCCCTGTTTATTATATAAGTAAAAAGGAAAAAATGGAGGGGAATATATAATTCATTTACCTTTTTTCTTAAAATAAAAAAGACGCACAAGGCGTCTGGAGTAAATCAGATTAAACGATGCGAGGCATATCATCAACAAGTAGTTTAACTGGTTCATCTACTTTAACAATGCGAGGCATGTCGTCAACGAATAGTTTAGCAGGCTTGTCTACTTTAACAATGCGAGGCATATCATCAACAAAGAGTTTGATTGGTTCGTTCACTTTAACGATACGAGGCATATCATCAACGTGTAATTTGACGGGCTCATTTACTTTAACAATGCGAGGCATATCATCTACTAGAGGTCTAACAGAACTTCCTAAAAGTAAAACTGCTGTAGCGATAAATAGTATTCCTGTTACTTTTTTCATTAATAAAACCTCCATCAAATTATTATTTTATGCTTTTAAAGCAGAAAAACCTAAATTATCATAGATCATTCGTCAGCTTTCAAAGAATCGAACAATCGGTATAGTGTCTCAGATTGCTGATATATACGTGTCTCCAAATCTCCTGAGTAAGCATCTGGAGTGTCGGCAGGAAAGATCACTACTTTTTCAGATTCACTTTTTACAGCAGTTGCTAGAATAGAAACATTTACTTGTTGACTCAATAACGTACTGCAAAGAGAATGTGATATCTTATCAGTTTCATTGAGTAAATTTGGTCTCCAGCAAACTGATGTTTCGGGCAAAATATACAAAATATGTCCTTCTTCAAGTAGGGTCATGCATTGATTAGTAACAAAGTCTGAATCCTGCTCAACGTTAATATATTCATAATCAAGTAACTGTTTTTCATAAATTGTTTTTGTACTTCGTTTTAAAATCGAGAGGGAAAGTTCAGGTCCTAGAATATAAAGTTTTTTGAAAGAGTGAATGTGATTCAATGAACGAGCTATCAGTCGAGGTAATGATTGATAGTAATCGATTTGAAAAGCGTTTACAATGAAACCTCTAGGAGAACTTAACAATTGGGTCAGGTGTTCTAACCCTGAAAAATTATTATGATCTTCAGAAGTGTACATTGTATCCATGGTTGGAACTTGCTTTGACTTAAAATAAATTTTAGGCTTAATGTAGTCTTCGGCAAGTAAGAAACTTAGTTTTCCCATTTGTCATTTTCACCCCCGGATAAATAATTGAAATGTGTTATTTAGTAAAAATTAACTAGGAAATTTGTAGAAACTGTTTTTACTAGTTCAATATTATCATGTCATCTTTTATAAAGGGGGATGTTTTGGTTGGGAAAATCATTCCTAGAAATGCTCTTTTAAGATGCTTTTTTGTGGCGAATTTCCTGTATGCGTGACAAAAAGACTAATATTTTTTAAAAAAACCAACCATTTTAGTTCGAAGGGGCTACTTTTTGATATGGAATATAACTTTGGGAATTTAATAAAAGTAGAACGTATGCGGAAAAATATGAAGCAGTCAGTGCTTGCTAGAGGAATCTGCTCAATCTCATACTTAAGTAAAATTGAAAATAATCAAACTACTCCTAGTGACGAAGTCTTAGAACTGATTTTTGAAAGGTTAGAATTAGAGGTTCCACTTTATTATGACTTCAGTGAAAAAGTAGATCAAACTAAAAAAGAAATTCGAGATATATTGAAAGAAGCATTATTGTCACGCCAAGAAGATAAGTATTTTAAGAGGATTGAAAAATTTAAAACAAATCCTGTTGTCTTACAATCGAAGGAATTGTACATTACTTTATTAATCACGCTAGCGCGATTTGGTCTCACACCTGGTGGTAATGTTCAATATTTAATTGAAGTAGGTTGGATTAAAGATCAACTAAACAAAGACAATCGTTTGCGATACGATTTATTGCAGTGCCTCTACATGTTTCTCTATCAGTCGGCTGATCGAGAAACTACTGTGAGTTTGTTAGAGAATGTTGGTAAAGAGCTTGCGGATTCAAGTATTCCTGATTGGGAAAAAGCAGATATGCGATATGTGATGGGCGCCCTTTATCACCGATTTACAGATTATTCTCAAGCTATTGATTACGTGAAGTTGGCACTCGAGTATTTTCAAGAGAATTTTTGCTTGGAACGAATTATCGAGTCGCACATGATTATTGGTTTGTCATTTAAACGTCGGAAACGATACACAATTGCTTTAGAACATTATGAAAAAGCAGCGAAAGTGGCAGATAAGGCAAAATTGAACGATTATTATGGAATGCTTTATAACAATATGGGAGATATATATTTTTTAATTGGGGATCAAGAGAAAGCACAAAAATATTTTCTTGATAGTTTTAAGGTTAAAGAAGGAGCAAAAAGTAAACTATATAGTGTAATGTCTTTGCTTGAAGTCAATGCCGCTAAAAATAATATTGAAGGCATTATGGAATGGTTGGCAATAGGCTATGAGTTAAAAGGGGATCAAGATGATTTAGTAGAGTTTAACTATCACTTTGATATTTACGTAAGTAAGTATAAAAAAATTGATCAAAATGAGTTAATCCAAAGTCTAAAAAGAGCTGTTAATTATTTTGAAGCATATGATGAATACTACACTCATAAGTATGCATTGTGGTTGTCTAGAGAATTAAGAAGCACAGGAAAGTACAAACTTGCTACAGAATACTATGAAAAAACAATCTCAATGATGTCACGTTGGGAGTAAACAAAAAGAACTCGAGATAAGTAATGATACTTAAATCGAGTTCTTTTCTATGGCGTTGTAAAATAATGCACAGTCCACACTTGTTCTTGAACGAGGCGTTCGTCTTCTATATGACCGTTAAGGACCTGCTGTAATAGATGAATCAAATGTTTTTGAAGATTCGCATCATGAGAGCCACTATGCAAAATCTCCTCTTCGCTAGCAACAATGTAAAAACCACCAAGCCGCAATGGCACATGCTTCCGAATCAAAGCAGCGGCAGTTTGAAACTTCGCTTGCTCCCCCATGTGAGGCACGTCAATCTCGAAACGTCCCCATTGATTAAAATCTCCAATTTCTGAAAAAGGTGGGTCACGATGATCCAATGGCAAGTCCTCCGATCCTAGCAATCTCTTTATATTCAGTATATCTTGTTTTTGACTTAAAACGTGCAAAAATAAATGGATAGGGTAACCTACATCTACGAAAATGAATCGGTTTCTTTCCTTTCTATATTCTGTAAAAGGATTCCTTCCAAATTAGGCAAAAAAAGAGTCAAAAATAACACGGTCATATCGACCGTGTTATTGCATGATGTGTTCTTTTGAGGTTGGGAGTTCACAGATAAATGTACTTCCTTCCCCGTATACCGATTCGACATGGAGTTGACCATCATGGGCTTTGGCAATTTCTTTACAAATTGCGAGACCGAGACCGGTACCTCCGATTTTACGACGATCCGAATTATCGACGCGGTAAAATTTCCCGAAGAGGTGAGGGAGCGAGGCACTCGGTATACCCATACCGTGGTCTCTCACTTTCATCACGACCTCTTCGTCTATACGTTCGAGCGATACAAGGATATTCCCGCCATCTGGCGAATATTTGATGGCGTTACTTAATAGGTTACCAAGTAATTGACGCATCCCTTCTAAGTCTGCATCGATAATAAAGTCTTGTTCGGTATCGGCATCGATGAATAGTTCATGCCGGTCCGTCGTTTCCTGATAAAACGCGACACTGTCTGTGATGAGCTTGTATAAATCGACCGGTTCCCACTCGAACGTTTGCTTTCCAGACTCCATTTTTTGAAGATCCAAGAAATCGTTGACGAGATACGAGAGTCGTTTCGCTTCATCGTGGATTGTCTTCAAATACAGTTCACGACGACTTTCCTTCAAATCTCGTGACAGCATCAGTTCAGTAAATCCGTAAATCGAGGACAATGGTGTCCGTAATTCATGTGAGACGGTCGAGACGAGTTCGGATTTCATCCGATCGATTTCTGTTTCGGCCGTGACGTCACGTAAGACGAGCATCGTTCCACGGAGTCGACGGTCTCGATAGACACTTTCGGCATAAAGTTGAATGAAGCAATCGCCTTGGTCGATTGAAATCGTGAGCCCATCCTCCGGCGGGTCTTGCGTGAAGACGCGTTCGAAGTATCGGACAAACTGTTCATGTTGATCGACCCGTTCCGCCAGCTGTTCGATATCGATGTCAATGGCAGAGAGTTCTTCGTATCCCTTATAGTCAAAGTGTAAATCATCAAACATACGGATGAAGGCGCGATTGCCGACGATAGTGTCATCTTCATAGTTCACATATAAAATGGCCTCACGTACAGAATTGATTAGTTGCGCCGTCTCTTTCCGATCCTGTTGCATCTGGCGATAAAGCTGCATGCGGAGAAGTGAGATGGCAAGTTGACCTGCGAATGCGTTCAATTCCGATTTTTCACTGGCATCGTATTGTTCGTCGTAACGCGCCAAGTAAAGACAGCCGATCAGACTATTATCCGATGGGTCCATGATGGGAATGACCGTCTCATAGATATAATATGGATACGTGTGTAACGCATCGACGACCCGCTTAGAAGTGGCGGCCGGTAACTTTGAAATCATGACTCGTTTAAGCAAAAGGGAATCTTTCTTTAGACTTTCTTGTTGATCTTCGGTCATCTCTTTCGGTACAACAGACGTGATTTCTCCGTCTTTAGTGAGTAAGAGGGCACCGAACTCAGATTTTGTAAGCAACACAATCTTTTCAATAACAGAAGAGTAATCAAATAAGGATTCTTTCGAAGCCAATACTTCAATCAACTCGTTGCGATATTGAAGATTAATTTCATTTAATTTCGATTCATTTAATACGTTCTCAAGCTTTTCTTTCTTCGCTTTCAGTCTGCTGTTTTGGTCGGCCATCCGTTTGATGAGCGGGCGTCCGATTAATAAGATGGCACTGATGAACATGACGAGCCCGATCATCCAAATCCATCGGAGAGCAGTGAGTTCGAGAGTAGAGACATTCCCATCACGCACGAACCAGGCTCCAATCAAGGTTAAAACCAGACTGAATCCACAGACACTATATAAAATACTGAGTATTTGACGACTGTTCAATTGTTCAATCCACTTGCTGATCATTCGTTCTACTTCCTTCCTTGAACATAAAAAACGATAGGTCATCTTTTCCTTGCCCTGAATTCTATGAGACCGGGAAGAGAAAATGAAGCAATTTGCTTATTCAACGTGCATTAAAATAGATTCACATAATGCGATTTACCCAAAATACATGAAATGTACACGTGTCAACCTGCTTTGCGTTGACATTATTTAACGAAGTGATTACCTTGATATTAAGATAAAACAACGAGGAGTGTAGTCTATGTTATCAATTGAACCGTCTGCCTTGACTGAACGAGACACATATAAGTTTTTGATTGGCAGCATTGTGCCAAGACCGATTGCGTTTGTCACAACACAAAATGGGGACGTGATTAACGCCGCCCCGTTTAGCTATTTTAATGTAGTCGCATCCAACCCTCCGCTCGTCTCCGTCTCAGTTCAACGAAAAGATGGCGTCATGAAAGACACGGCGCGTAACGCACTCCGTACGAATGAACTAGTGATTCATGTCGTAGATGAAACGAACGTCATCAACGTGAACGAGACGGCCGCCAACCTTGCGGCAGATGAGAGTGAGCTGTCTCGTACAGACTTTACGCTTCAACCGAGTGATGTGATTTCGACTCCAGGGGTCAAAGAAGCAAAAATCCGTTTTGAATGTGTGCTCCATCATCACTTGCCGATCGAACATGACGGAAAAACGACTGCCGATTTATTGATTGCGCGAATTGTCCGTTTCCATATTGACCGAGAGTTATATACTCAAGGACGCATCGATGCTAAACGGCTTGCGCCTGTCAGTCGGATGGCCGGCAATAGTTATGCGACCCTTGGGGAACTATTTGACGTGAAGCGTCCAGAGTAATCGATAAACGTGCCCGTTTTTTCTAAAGAACGGACACGTTTTTTGGGTAAAGAAATAGGAAGCGCATTTGGGTGCGGTATTTCTTTCTTTCCGACACTCGCTTGTGTCACAATAAAGTCAGAACATTCTAACTTTCAGTCATCCTAGATCAGAGAAAAAGGGGAGTCCGTCATGTACCGTCCAACTGTCCAATCGATTATTACTGCTATTGAAACCGTGATTGTCGGAAAAGAAGAAGTCATCGCAAAAAGTCTCACTGCCTTGCTAGCAGGTGGGCATGTGCTGCTTGAAGACGTACCAGGAGTCGGAAAGACAATGCTCGTCCGTACGTTCAGCCGAGCGATTGACTTAGATTTTAAGCGCATCCAATTCACACCGGACATGCTACCGTCCGACTTGACCGGGATTTCGATGTACAACCAAAAAACGAGGGAATTTGAATATCGACCAGGTCCGCTCATGGGTAACATCATTTTAGCGGATGAAATTAACCGGACCTCACCGAAAACGCAATCGGCTCTTCTTGAGGCGATGGCTGAGCGAAGTGTAACAGTGGACGGGGAATTGAAAGTGTTACCGTCACCTTTCTTCGTCATGGCGACACAAAACCCGATTGAGCATGAAGGGACGTATCCGTTGCCGGAAGCACAGTTGGATCGCTTCTTACTTAAAATCGAGATGGGCTATCCGACATTCAATGAAGAGATTGCATTATTGTCGCGGTTTGAAAAAGAAGAGCCGCTCGAGGCGCTTCAGAGCGTGATTACGAAGCAAGAAGTTGAACTCATGCAACGTGAAGTGAGAGACGTGCATGTGTCGAGTGCGGTCAAACAGTACATTGTGCGATTGGTGCATGAGTCTCGAAAAGATCCGCATACGTATTTAGGAGGAAGTCCGCGAGCCACACTGGCGTTGATGAAAGCGGCACAGTCGTGGGCGTATATCCATAATCGCGATTTCGTCTTGCCGGATGACGTGAAGGCGATGGCGACGAGTGTGCTCGGACATCGCGTACTCTTGACAGCAGAAGCACGGTATAAAGGAAAATCACCGAATCAGTTGATTCAAGATTGGCTGGATACGTTGCCTGTCCCGATGGATCGTGAGGTCAATGAAGTATGAAAAACTGGATGAAGCTGTTCGTTGTATGGGCGGCGGCATTCGGATTGTATGCATTTGCCCGCATCGAAGGCAGTATCGTCGCTTCGACCTTATGGTGGTCGTTCGCTGTGTTGACCGTCTACTGGACACTCTTTATGATTTATCCGGTCACAGCGGCAAATGTGGTGCGCCGTGTGACAACGAAGCGACTTGTTTCTGGACAAACAATGGATGTCGAGTTACGAATTGAACGGAAGTATCCTTTCTTGATTGGGATGGTCACGTTAGAGGAGCGATTGCCACAACGTTTGACGGATGAAGACAAGACGATTGTCGTGCCTGTAGACCGTTTTTTCCGACAAGCAGAAGTCGTCCATTATGAGGTCGAGGCGATTAAGCGTGGGATTCATGTCTTTGACCGCACCGTTCTACATGTACGTGACGTATTTGGTCTGTTCGACCGGAAGCGGACGTTACGACTCGAGACGGTCGTCGAGGTGTCACCCGCTGAATTGCCGTTTGATTTACCTCGAGACGAACATGTCGGGGGTCGTGGGGAGCAATATCGTCAAATGCGGACATACACCGAAGTGGCCAATACGACCAGCGGGGTTCGGGAGTATGCGGCAGGAGACCGAATCGGACGGATTGATTGGAAGGCATCCGCACGCCGAGGGAACTTGATGACCAAGACGTTTGACCAGGAACAAGAGAAGAAGCTTTCACTCGTGTTCGTACCAGCCGTCTCTGCCGGGTATGAAGAGGCATTTGAACGTTCCCTATCCTTACTTGTTGGAGCGATTCGTCAGTTAGAACGAAAAAATCTGCCGTTTGAGCTCTACGTCATTGAAGAGCAGGTGCGACTGTTCCATCTTCCTGACCAGAGTGCAGAAGTCGGTCATTACTTGTTGACCGCAACGCCAGAAGCTGAGGGGCGTCTCGTCGAACGAGTGAAGCAGAAACTGCCTCAACAAACTGGAGATTTGATTTTGATCAGTCCTTTTGAAACGACGTCCATTCGAGAGTTGATGCATGAGACACAGGGTAGCTATCATCTCTACACGGCAGTTAATGAGGTGACGGTATGAAGACATGGGTAACCCGAATCGTCTATACGGCGCTTGCCGCCTATTTGTTGTCGTTCTGGATTGAGCCGATTGTTGGAAGTACGACGTTCGATGTGACGTGGCCGTTTTACTTCCTGCTCATCGTGCCGATGTTTGCCAGTATTCTGCCTTGGGCAGCTTTTCTTGGGATCTCGCTTCTTAATTTCCTCATCGTCTTGTATGCCTATCACGGCAGTATTTTGGACTGGTTTGGTCTATGGATGGAAGATTTGATGGGTGTCATGAGCGGTGAACTGCCGAATGAAGCGATTTTCTTCTCTGCCATGGCGCTGATCGGCTTACTGTTTGCTGTGCTCGTCGGACGAACGTATCCAAGTTATAGTTTTGCCCTTGGGATGATTGTGTCGACTCTCGGCATCATGGCCTATTTTGATACGTGGACGTTGTATGACGGGGAAGGCAATATCCTGTATGCCATCGTCACATCGCTCCTCTTACTATTTGTCACCGATTTGGCAAAACGACCGAGTCAATCGCTCGTCCGATTCGTCAGTATCGGACTACTCCTCAGTGTCGTCGTGGCTCTCGCAAGTGCTTCACCCACGCTTGAAGGCGATTGGTCTGACCGTATCACTACGAGTTTTCGGAATGCGACGACGGAAGGTGATGGGAGTGGCCCGGGTCGAGTTGGGTATGGAGTGAACGACGAATCGCTAGGTGGTCCGTTCGAACAGGATGACGGCATCGTCTTCATCGCTCGCGGCGTGCCGGCACGCTATTGGCGTATCGAATCCAAGGCGATTTATACGGGGAAAGGTTGGGTCGAATCACCAGTCCTGGACTCTAACTACAATCGTGGTCAGTTAGTGGACTCGGAAGTGGATACGACACCGGAACAGGCACTGTTACGTTTTGAGCGCCGACAACCGTTTGTTCCTTATGGTGGAGAATATCCGCAAGCTATCGAAACAGAGTCCGGTACCGAATTTCGAGTCGGTGATATCGAACGGGCTTTCCCGAACGAGACGATTACGATGCAACCGTCCGGAAAGATTGTATTTGAAAATGAGGAACAATCGACTCCGCGGACGATCCAACTTCGTTATAGTGTCCCGGCTTTCTCTGAAGAACAACTGGCATTAAATGAAGAGATCACATCGCTCACGGAAGAAGAGCAACAGGTCTATTTACAGCTACCGGAATCGTTGCCAGAGCGTGTACGAGATTTAGCCACTGACATCACGGCGGAGAGTGAGACACCGAACGAGAAGGCGGAAGCGGTAGAAGCTTATTTCCGAAATGGAGAATTTCAATACGACACCGAAAATGTGGCACAACCGGAAGGGGACACGGATTATGTTGACCAGTTCCTGTTCGACACACAAATCGGGTATTGCGATAACTTCTCGACGTCAGCTGCCGTATTGCTGCGCGCGAACGGCATACCGACGCGTTGGGTAAAAGGATTTACGATGGGTGACACACGAGGGGTCATTCAAGGTGAGGAAGAACATACGATTCGAAATCGTCACGCCCACTCGTGGGTCGAGTATTTCATTGAAGGCGCGGGCTGGGTTCCGTTAGAAGCGACAATCAGTTTCTCGGACGCCAACTTATTGCAGATGGAACGAGAAACGGATACAGAAGATACGACGCCGGCTGCGAATGATCCCCAAGCAAATCAGGACAACGATACGCAAAACCGTCCGCAAGAAGATTTGTTGATCGATGACGTGACGACAGGTGATGTTCAAGAGGAGGCACGTAACATGCCGGTGTGGGGATGGGTTGTCATTCTCTTCCTCGTGGCGGTCCTCGTTTGGAACCGGAAAATCATCGAGCGTCAAATCATGTATGTCTGGTGGATGAGTCGTCCGCTCACGGATGGGCGCCTCGTCTCGATGCACCGCTATTTGATGAAACGACTGCGTGCGAACGGATTCAAAATTGAGGGACGTACGCCTTCGGAACTCGCCAAAGAGGTCGACGCCTACTATGAAACGAATGATATGACCCGTCTGACGGCTTTGTTTGAGCAAGCTATTTATGCGGAACAAGAGCCGAATTCAAAATATAAAGAATATTGGAAAATCATGATTCATCGAATTATGAGTTGAAGTGACGGGATGCATCAAGTAAGATAGACGCATTAGTTAGATAATTGAACATGGCATTCCTTCGTATATACTCGTGAATTGGCGCGAGAGTCTCTACCGGACCACCGTAAATGGACCGACTATGAAGGAGCACGTTTCGTATACAAAGAAAAGGGCGTGCTTCTTCTTCGGTTTGGATAATCTGGGGGAGAGGCGCGTCCTTTTTTTGAGGAGAAGGCAGAAAGGTGGAGATTTCGTGAAAGTAGAACAAGAAATGATTTTGGTGCTTGATTTTGGTGGTCAGTATAACCAGTTGATCACACGTCGTGTCCGTGACCTTGGCGTATACAGTGAGTTGCATTCGCATAAGATGACGGCAGACGAGATTCGCGAATTGAACCCAGTCGGCATCATCTTCTCAGGTGGACCGAATAGCGTATACGCGGAAGGCGCATATCGTTGTGATCCAGAGATCTTTGAACTAGGTATTCCAATCTTCGGAATCTGCTACGGGATGCAACTTATGACACATCACTTCGGTGGTCGTGTGGAACGCGCCGCTCATCGTGAATATGGAAAAGCGACATTGTTCTCGACGCCGGAAGCATCAGCGATTTATAACGGTCTTCCAGTCGAACATACAGTATGGATGAGCCACGGTGACCTCGTCATGGAAGCACCGGAAGGATTTATCGTCGATGGAACGAACCCGTCTTGCCCGGTCGCTTCAATCAAAAACGATGAGTTGAAAATGTACGGTGTCCAATACCATCCAGAGGTTCGTCACTCGGAGTACGGAAACGACATCTTAAAAAACTTCATCTATGAAGTATGTGGTGCGAAAGGCGAATGGTCGATGGAAAACTTTATCGACCTCGAAGTGGAGAAAATCCGTGAAATCGTTGGCGATAAGCAAGTTCTTTGTGCGCTTTCGGGCGGTGTCGACTCTTCTGTCGTGGCCGCACTCGTTCATCGCGCAATCGGTGACCAGTTGACGTGTATGTTTGTCGACCATGGTCTCCTTCGTAAAGGGGAAGCGGATAGCGTCATGAAGACGTTCGCAGACGGATTCAACATGAAAGTCATCAAAATCGATGCACAAGAACGTTTCTTGACGAAGTTGGCTGGTGTCTCGGACCCTGAGCAAAAACGTAAGATTATCGGAAACGAGTTCATCTACGTATTTGATGAAGAAGCATCGAAACTCGTCGATATGGACTTCCTCGCACAGGGGACGCTCTACACAGACATCATCGAGAGCGGCACAGATACAGCGCAAACGATCAAATCACACCATAATGTCGGTGGGTTGCCGGAAGATATGAATTTCACGTTGATCGAACCGCTCAACACGCTCTTTAAAGACGAAGTCCGTGCACTCGGTACAGAACTCGGTCTTCCTGACTATATCGTTTGGCGCCAACCGTTCCCAGGTCCAGGTCTCGGAATTCGTGTCCTCGGTGAAATCACGGAAGAGAAGTTAGAAATTGTCCGTGAATCGGATGCGATCTTGCGTGACGAAGTGAAGAAAGCCGGTCTTGAACGCGACATCTGGCAATACTTCACGGTGCTCACACCAATCCGCTCGGTCGGAGTCATGGGTGACGAGCGTACGTACGACTATGCTGTCGGTGTCCGTGCGGTCACTTCAATTGATGGCATGACGTCTGATTGGGCACGTATTCCATGGGATGTGCTTGAGAAGATCTCTGTCCGGATTGTAAACGAAGTCAGCCACGTTAACCGTGTGCTGTATGACATCACGTCTAAGCCACCTGCAACAATCGAATGGGAATAAGCGGAACAGAGGGGGATTCCCCTCTGTTTTGTCTTAAAACCGAACATTAACGTTTTTTATCGATGTAAAATCCGTGAATTTAGTTGACATTCTATTTTTACGCTGATACGATAAGAACGTTCTTATTATAACCGAACAATTATAAAATATTTTGCCGTATAATATCGGGGATATGGCCCGAGAGTCTCTACGAAATCACCTTAAATGATTTCACTACGGCGAGACATAGATGAGGGTGTATGCCCTCGTATGTTTCGCGTGGGGTCCTCGGTCATTTGCCGGGGGCCTTTTCTCGTTTTACGGCGAGCACAAGGAGGAAAACAAATGAGCACACAGCTCAAGCAAGAACAGCAACAACCATCAACGACGAGTCGGATCGATCGTTACTTCCAACTCACAGCACTCGGTACGAGTGTCCGCACGGAACTGATCGCAGGATTTACAACTTTCCTCGCGATGGCGTACATTCTTTTCGTTAACCCGAACATTCTTGGGGCAGCGGGTATGGATACTGGAGCGGTCTTCGTGGCGACAGGTCTTGTCGCGGTAGTCGGTTCATTGACGATGGGACTTCTCGCGAACTACCCAATTGCGATTGCGCCAGGCATGGGCCTTAACGCGTTCTTCGCATATAGCGTCGTCATCGGGATGGGTATTTCTTGGCAAACGGCTTTGTCAGGTGTACTTGTATCAGGTCTCTTCTTTATCGTATTGACGTTATCAGGAATTCGCGAAACGATTGTTAATGCGATTCCGGCTCCTCTCAAAATGGCGGTTGCTGCAGGGATTGGTTTCTTCATCGCTTTCATCGGTTTGAAAAACGCAGGCATCGTTGTCGCGAATGAAGCAACACTTGTTAGTCTTGGTTCACTTGGTACGGGCACGACGCTTCTCGCGGTGTTCGGTCTTGTGGTCAGCGCCTTGCTTATGGCGCGCGACATCAAAGGTGGTATTTTCATCGGGATGTTGTTGACGGCGATTGTCGGGATGATTTTCGGTCTTGTGCCGACACCGACAGCGATCTCAGACGTTGTGTCGATGCCGCCGAGTATGTCATCTACATTCGGTCAAGCCTTCATCAACTTCGGTGATGTGTTCACGCTTCAAATGCTCGTTGTCATCTTGACGTTCTTCTTCATCGACTTCTTTGATACAGCTGGGACGCTCGTCGCGGTAGCGCGTCAAGCTGGGATCATGAAAGAGAATAAAGTACCACGTGCGAGTAAGGCGTTGTTAGCTGACTCGACAGCGACGGTGGCAGGTGCAATCTTCGGAACATCTACAGCGACTTCATACGTTGAATCGTCAGCAGGTGTCGCTGCTGGTGGACGAACAGGATTGACTGCTGTTTTCGCAGGATTGTTCTTCGGTTTGGCATTGTTCTTCTCGCCTCTCTTGGCAGTTGTTACGGCGCCGGTCACAGCTCCTGCGCTGATTATTGTTGGTGTGCTCATGGCTTCGGCTCTTCTTGATATCGATTGGAAAAAGATCGAGATTGCAGTTCCTGCATTCTTGACGATTATCATGATGCCACTTACATCATCAATCGCAACGGGAATTGGGCTTGGGTTTATCCTTTACCCACTCATGATGATTGCAAAAGGGAAGACGAAAGAGATTCATCCGATCATGTACGGGATGTTGGTCATCTTCTTGGCATACTTCATGTTCTTGCCACACGCATAAGTTCATTTGAAAAGCCGGCTCTGTTATTACGAGTCGGCTTTTTTGTATGCAGTATTTTCAGGAAGGAATGGATCGTACATCGTGATCGCGTGATTTTCTGTGATGAACTCATTTCGAAGATGTGTGCCATTCATTGAAATGACTTCTCTAAATATCTGGTTATGTCGTATCGTTCCACCCCACCATTCCCGGGTGAAATGATGGTTTTCTTCATATATACGATACTGTTCTTTATTCGGGATGTTCGAGCGCCATTCCCCGACGAGATGATCTCCCTCTATATATAGAAGGAGTTGATACGTTTGTGCCGTCTGGTTTGTGATTTGTAAGTCGAGATAATTATAAGAACATGTCGCGCCACTTCCGAAAGGTTGGTCCCGTCGGTAATCTGGGAACACATCGTAGCTGTGACGATAACGTTCGGTCACGGTCAATGGGCTATGTAAGGTGATCCAATAGATTAGATTGGACAGTTGGCAAAGTCCGCCACCGATTCCTGAAGTGACTTTTCCGTAATGGAGAATCATTCCGTCGACGTATCCTTTACGTTTCGTTGGCTTGCCGATCATCTTCCAATAGGAGAAGACATCGTTTGGAGTCAGGATAGAGCCGTTCAGTTTGGTGATTGCAATTTTTAGGTTGGTTACCTTGTTATGCTGGACTTCCATGTCGACATCTCGGAGTTGGCGATACAAAGGAGTTCGGTGTGTATGGATCAGATATGACATCGGTTCAGTGTTTCGTTTTGAAACATACTTTCGTTTGTCCGTCATCCATTCTATTCGTCGCTTAAGCGTATAAATTTGTGTACCAGACCAGATTCTGAACGGTGAACGTTTCTTAGGCCGCTGTAGATCGGATTGCATCATTGGTTGACTCCTTATAGGTTTATAGTCGTTATTAGATATAAGTGTATTCTTTAAAGTGATTTATTCTTCCTTCTTCCATTAAGGAGTTGGGATTCGAACTTTGGATGATGTAGAAAAAGATTTAAAAGTTTTTTTAGAATAATGCTTGCAAGATCAAAAAGCAGGTGATATAGTTATCTCTGTTGCCAGCGACAAACGTTGAACAAACGAAAAAGTTGTTGACATCAAAATGAATTAAATGTTATTATCATTTAGTCGCCAAGAGCGGCAGACGAACTTTGAAAACTGAACGATGAGGCAAAAATAAGTTTTACAATTTTTGAATGAAGCGCAAGCTTCGTC
>NZ_JACSJT010000018.1:0-225 GCF_018617255.1 Exiguobacterium sp. s43 | reverse complement strand
TCCCCCAACTACTTTCGGCGCTGAGACGCTTAACTTCCGTGTTCGGCATGGGAACGGGTGTGGCCGTCTCGCTATCGCCACCAGACAAAATGAATATTAACACCGCGTCATACGCATGTCAATATTGTTTTAGGGTTTGTTCCCTGAAAACTGAGGATTCATCAACACAAACCATTAGACTAGATCAAAGCCTCGACCGATTAGTATCATTCAGCTCCACGTGTC
>NZ_JACSJT010000017.1:0-255 GCF_018617255.1 Exiguobacterium sp. s43 | reverse complement strand
TGTTCGTCGCGTCCTTCATCGGCTCCTAGTGCCAAGGCATCCACCGTACGCCCTTTCTACCTTGATCTAGCGTCTAAGACACACGGTCCTCACGGACCATATGTGAAATTGGTTTTTGATGTCTTGATGAATCTTCAGTTTTCAAGGAACAATCGAGGGACGAACCCTCAAAACTGAACGATGGGCAATGCCACATGGGCATTTTCCTTAGAAAGGAGGTGATCCAGCCGCACCTTCCGATACGGCTACCTTGTT
>NZ_JACSJT010000016.1:0-343 GCF_018617255.1 Exiguobacterium sp. s43 | reverse complement strand
GGACCATATGTGAAATTGGTTTTTGATGTCTTGATGAATCTTCAGTTTTCAAGGAACAAAAGTGGAGCCTAGCGGGATCGAACCGCTGACCTCCTGCGTGCAAGGCAGGCGCTCTCCCAGCTGAGCTAAGGCCCCGTATTAGAATTGTTCATAAAAATGGTGGGCCTAAGTGGACTCGAACCACCGACCTCACGCTTATCAGGCGTGCGCTCTAACCGGCTGAGCTATAGGCCCTCTTAGAGAGGTTTTGGTCTCTCAAAACTGAACGATGGGCAATGCCACATGGGCATTTTCCTTAGAAAGGAGGTGATCCAGCCGCACCTTCCGATACGGCTACCTTGTT
>NZ_JACSJT010000015.1:0-430 GCF_018617255.1 Exiguobacterium sp. s43 | reverse complement strand
AGCCCCCTCCGAGATGAGATTTCCCTTTGAGCAATCAAGAAAGACCCCTCAGAGACGATGAGGTAGATAGGTCATGGGTGGAAGCGTGGCGACACGTGGAGCTGAATGATACTAATCGGTCGAGGCTTTGATCTAGTCTAATGGTTTGTGTTGATGAATCCTCAGTTTTGAGAGAACAATCTCAAAAAACATGTTGACATTATGTTAAAATAATGTTAATATCATATTTGTCTGGTGGCGATAGCGAGACGGCCACACCCGTTCCCATGCCGAACACGGAAGTTAAGCGTCTCAGCGCCGAAAGTAGTTGGGGGATCTCCCCCTGTGAGGATAGGACGTTGCCAGGCAAGATCGTTCCGCAATAGCTCAGTGGTAGAGCAACCGGCTGTTAACCGGTAGGTCGTAGGTTCAAATCCTACTTGCGGAGCCA
>NZ_JACSJT010000014.1:0-478 GCF_018617255.1 Exiguobacterium sp. s43 | reverse complement strand
AACACCGCATGCTCCGGATGATAATAACGTGCCATCAAATAGTAAAGCTTCAAATCCTCATCGTAGTAATACGAGGCATAACGGATTGGTTGATCATTAATTTTTTCATCATTCACGTTCTTCGTGACCGGCTTACCCCAGGAGTCATACGTATACTCTGCAGCCAGGGTTCCAGTCTCATCTGTGATGGCAACGATATCTCCGCGGTAGTTGCGGTGGTAGTTATACCAGGACCCATCAACTTTTAGACCGACGAGGAGATGATTCGCACCGTAGACATATTCACGGATGTAATTCCCTTGCGCATCCGTTTCGGCCAAGAGACGATTCGAGTCACCGTCGTAATGGAAGCGAATCGTGCCATTCGGCCCCCGCTTCTCGATACGACGTCCCTGCTCGTCATAGGTGAACTGCCATGCTTTCGTACCGCCAGTCTCTTGGATTGCAGTCAGGTTACCCAAGGCATCCCACGTGTACG
>NZ_JACSJT010000013.1:0-771 GCF_018617255.1 Exiguobacterium sp. s43 | reverse complement strand
CGTTCCCATGCCGAACACGGAAGTTAAGCGTCTCAGCGCCGAAAGTAGTTGGGGGATCTCCCCCTGTGAGGATAGGACGTTGCCAGGCTACATATTGGAGGATTAGCTCAGCTGGGAGAGCACCTGCCTTACAAGCAGGGGGTCGGCGGTTCGATCCCGTCATCCTCCACCATTTACACCTGCCGGTGTAGCTCAGTTGGTAGAGCATCTGACTTGTAATCAGAGGGTCGAGGGTTCGAATCCTTTCGCCGGCACCATTTGATCTTTTTAAAAAGTCTACCGCTAGAAATTATACCTTGCCGGGGTGGCGGAATTGGTAGACGCACAGGACTTAAAATCCTGCGAGGGTTTCCTCGTGCCGGTTCAAGTCCGGCCCTCGGTACCATTAATATTTTCCCATGATGATTATTCGTCTCGCACCCTTAGCTCAGCTGGATAGAGCGTTAGACTACGAATCTAAAGGCCGGGAGTTCGAATCTCTCAGGGTGCACCATTTTTAGACGGGAAGTAGCTCAGCTTGGTAGAGCACTTGGTTTGGGACCAAGGGGTCGCAGGTTCGAATCCTGTCTTCCCGACCATCATCACTTATATTGGGGCCTTAGCTCAGCTGGGAGAGCGCCTGCCTTGCACGCAGGAGGTCAGCGGTTCGATCCCGCTAGGCTCCACCAATTTTATTTTTTTACAGACGAACTTTGAAAACTGAACGATGAGGCAAAAATAAGTTTTACAATTTTTGAATGAAGCGCAAGCTTCGTCAATTTAAGAGCTATA
>NZ_JACSJT010000012.1:0-900 GCF_018617255.1 Exiguobacterium sp. s43 | reverse complement strand
CCGTTCCCATGCCGAACACGGAAGTTAAGCGTCTCAGCGCCGAAAGTAGTTGGGGGATCTCCCCCTGTGAGGATAGGACGTTGCCAGGCTTTATTTTTTTAAAAAAGTTATTGACTTTACATAGAATGACCTTTAAAATAGGTAAAGTCGATATGACTTAAAAACGGTCTCGTGGTGTAGGGGTTAACATGTCTGCCTGTCACGCAGAAGATCGCGGGTTCGAATCCCGTCGAGACCGCCATTTTTAATTTAATACGTATGGCTTTGTAGCTCAGTTGGTAGAGCAAAGGACTGAAAATCCTTGTGTCGGCGGTTCGATTCCGTCCAAAGCCACCATATAACACGCCGGTGTAGCTCAGTTGGTAGAGCATCTGACTTGTAATCAGAGGGTCGAGGGTTCGAATCCTTTCGCCGGCACCATTTTTTCATGGCGGTTGTGGCGAAGTGGTTAACGCACCGGATTGTGATTCCGGCATTCGAGGGTTCAATTCCCTTCAGCCGCCCCATTAAAATTTAATGAGCCATTAGCTCAGTTGGTAGAGCATCTGACTTTTAATCAGAGGGTCGCAGGTTCGAGCCCTGCATGGCTCACCATTTCTCATTATTTTTTATTCAATGCGTAATTTCACATGCGGGTGTGGCGGAATTGGTAGACGCGCTAGACTTAGGATCTAGTGTCTTTGACGTGGGGGTTCGAGTCCCTTCACCCGCATCTCTAAATACTTATGCGGAAGTAGTTCAGTGGTAGAATACGACCTTGCCAAGGTCGGGGTCGCGGGTTCGAATCCCGTCTTCCGCTCCATCTTAATACGCGGTCGTGGCGGAATCGGTAGACGCGCTAGGTTGAGGGCCTAGTGGTGGTTAACACCGTGGAGGTTCAAGTCCTCTCGACCGCACCAT
>NZ_JACSJT010000011.1:0-1377 GCF_018617255.1 Exiguobacterium sp. s43 | reverse complement strand
TCCCTGCTCGTCATAGGTGAACTGCCATGCTTTCGTACCGCCAGTCTCTTGGATTGCAGTCAGGTTACCCAAGGCATCCCACGTGTACGCCAAGCGCCCATCTTCGATACGATTCCCAACTTCCACAGCCGGAGGGTATTCACAGAGACGTGATGAACCTCCATGATTTCCTTACATGTATATGTTTAAATCATGCGCAGCGCATCCAAGTTTTTTCTGGAGAATGTCGACTTCACGCCATAAAAAAACTCCCCAGTCAGATAAACAGATTTGTTATTTCAACTGTCTACCTAATGGGAAGCATATCAAATTCAGCAATCTCATTTTTTTTAGCGTTTTTTAAGGATTTATGTTACTAATTATTTTTTAAAATATTCACTTTGGTGTCTATCAATGGTATTCCTTCCCAATTTTAATCTTAGTGAAATGAATTTCAGCGCTTGCTGGTGGGAACAACAGATTACATACAAATATCTCTGTTTCTTCAAGTACATAACTTGTAATACTAACATCATGCATGAAATAGGGGAGCTGTAATCTAGTTAATTCTCTTACAGGTGCTATCCGATCATCTAATGGAGCAGATATGTCTACTTTTATACACCCTAAAAATTCAATCTGATGGTGATAATTCTCATTTTCTTCTTCGATTTTTAGTAAAACTTCATCTCCATAATACCGGCAATCAAACCCAAGAACTCGAGCATCCCAATAATATATTTTTTCAAATTCATTTAAAATCTCTTGTACATTCATTTTCATTCCTCACCTTCTATAAGGTATATGTGCATCACGACTTTTTCTATCTACAACCTTCATGTTCTTATTTAGAGGCTGACCTGTCTGATTAAACAAGTGAACATGGTGATATTTAGTTTTATTGTCTGGTGGATCGATTCTCATCCGTAATCGACCACTTCCATCTCTAACATGAACAAAACCGTTGTTTTCTGTATATTTCCAATTTTTAGGTATTTTATCTAATATTTGTTTCTTTGACATATTTGGAATATTTCTAGTACTCAATGATCCAAATGCACTATTTGATACACTGGATCGACCTCTCATGGTTTTTGAAGAACCAAAAAAATTTTTTATTGTTTTTATTACTTTATTATTTGTATTTTTATTCTTAGGAAGGTTTGCTCCTCCACCATACGAGGTTTTTATATCTTGTTGAACTAACCCGGTAGAATCGATTCGAATAATTGGGTTATTTGTAACATAGCTATATCCATTTGCCATCTCAATCGATTCGTCACTATCTAATATAGAATCAACCGATAGAAACACCGCATGCTCCGGATGATAATAACGTGCCATCAAATAGTAAAGCTTCAAATCCTCATCGTAGTAATACGAGGCATAACGGATTGG